>CABSHY010000006.1 GCA_902477615.1 uncultured Sutterella sp. | reverse complement strand
TTGCCTTTTTTAAGTACTAAATCCGTCATTTCTATTCTCTTTAAAGAAGAATTTCTCCGTCAAAGACGCTTACGGCATCTCCGACTAAATACACCGGGGCTGCTAAATCCCCCGACCATTGAATTTGTAACGTTCCGCCTCGCGCTTGAACGTCTACGAAAGTGTTAGTTTGTCCGGCCAACATGGAAGCAACAACGCCACTGCAAGTGCCCGAACCACAAGCTAAGGTTTCCCCTGCGCCTCTTTCAAAAACACGAACCTTCGCTCGATGAGCGTCATTGACTTCCAAAAATACGACATTGGTTTGTTGAGGGAAACACGGGGCAAAACAGATTTTTCTGCCTATTCCTTCAACATCCGTTTGATCAACATTTTCAACAAAAATCACCGCACTGGGATTGCCCATTGAAAGAGCACCAAAGGCGATATTCTCGTATTGCCATACGGACAAATTGCCCTTTTTCGTGCATAGGAGTTGGTCAGTATTGAAAGGTAAGTCTTCAGGGTTTAGTGAGGGTGCGCCCATCATAACCCTTACTCGACCATCTTCGAGAATTTCAGGTTCAATAACGCGCTTTTTCGTTTCGACACGAATTCGCGTTTTGTTCGTCAAGCCTTTATCAACAACAAAACGAGCAAAGCAGCGCGCTCCATTACCACACTGCTCAACTTCGCCCCCATCGGCATTAAAAATGCGATAACGAAAATCAACATCTGCCAAATGCGTCTTTTCAACTAACAAAACTTGATCGGCACCGATACCGAAATGGCGATCGGACAAACGGCGAATCGTTTCAGGATTAGGGTCAAAATCTTGAGAAATGCCGTCAATAACCACAAAGTCATTGCCGGCACCTTGCATTTTGGTAAATTTCAGGCGCATTTTAGTACACAGACTTTTCACCTTCAGGACGAGTCTTAAAACGTCGATGAGTCCACATGTATTGAGCGGGGAATTTCAAAATCCAGCTCTCCAACTCTTGTGTTACACGCAACGTGTCGGCTTCAAAATCATCCGTCGGGAAGTTGTCCCAACACTTCGTAATGTGAATTTGATAGCCGTCCTCAACCATTTCCGGAATACACATTAAAACCTTAGCTTTCGTCATCTTTGCTAAGCGCGAAGCCATTGGAAGCGTTGCCGCCGGCACGCCAAAGAAAGGAACAAAGATCGAATTTCTTCTGCCGTGATCCATGTCGGGCAAATAGTAAAAGGGAAGCCCATCTCGCATAGCTCGAATAACAGGACGCAAATCGCTTTGATTGCTCTTAGCAATTAATACCGGTTCGTTAAAACGCATACGTCCTGCCAATGCAGCTTCATCCCAAACGGGGTTGGACTGCTTTTGATAAAGCGAGACGCCCCTAACGTGAAGATTTAAACCGATACCGGTGGCATCAAGGCCAGCAAAGTGCGGAGCGATGAGAATGAGCGGACGATTATCCTCACTCGTAATGCTCTTGAGCTCTTCGGGATCAAATCGCACCATACGCTCAACATCTTCGCGGCTTCCTTTCCACAACACAGAGTGATCCAACGCCGCGCGAGACAAACAATAAAAACACTCTTTAGCCACTTCTTGTCGCTTTTCTTCGCTCCAATCGGGAAAGCATAGACGCAAATTCGTCAACGTTACGTGGCGGCGCTTAGGTACAGCAATCCAGAAGACAGTCGCTAACAGCCGAGCCGCTCTAGCTCGACTCTTCGGGCTCCAACTCACCATTGAATTCACAACAGCAAGCCAGATATGAGAGACAAAATTCAGAAGACTTTTCATTTAATTTTTGGGAGGTGGCGTAGCCCCTTTGGGACACTTATAGCGATTGTAAGACCAAAGGTACTGTTCTGGGCACTCTAAAATCGTTTCTTCAATCAAGCGGTTCATGGCGGCACAATCCAGGGAATCGTCACCCGTAAAGGTGTAATCCCAACGACGCATATGCACGCTCCAGCCATTTTCTTCGCGTTGAACACGGCACATCAAAACATTGGCATCAAACTGACGTGCTAAGCGAATAGGAAACGTCATGGTGTAAGCTTCGCCTTCGGAAGGCACCTGATCGGGCAAAATACCGGCAAGACCGCCCGCCTTCATTGTCTTGAGAATCTGGCGAACGCCTTTTAAGTCAGCAGAAGAAGGCAAAATATTGGGAATCGCTCGACCTTGTCCCACAATACTTCGTAAGTAAGACTTTTTCGGGACACGATAAAGGATAGCCATGTTTTTATTGAGCGCACCCAACCAATGATGAGCGATATAGATAGGTGCCACCTCATAACAACCGATATGAGGCGTTAAAAAGACAATGGGTTTACCCATCGCAAAAGTTTCTTGAACAATGCGCTTGGATTCTTCGTCGCAGTACGTCATATCTAAGATATCTTCTCGATCTCTGCCCCAAACCCAAGGGGCTTCCACACCTTGAGCACCTTGCTCTTTGGCAACCGATAATGCCAACTCCGGTGTATACACGCCCGCACGCATCAAATTTTCACGAATTTGATGACGATAGGATTCAGAACAACGATAGATCAGCACGCTGATAAAGCGACCGACACCTCTGACAAACCCAAGGGGTAATTTAGAAATTAATTTGATTAACCGTTCCATGGAACGAATTTTGCCAAATTTTGTTTCAAACTGACGATTTTTCAATTGAAAAAGAATATTGCATCTTCTTGATTTTTGGTGCAATTGGAGTACCATTTCAATCCACGCCGAGTTAAGGACAACTTGCGGGGCGTGTTACAAATTCCGCTAAAGCGTCAGCCGCATTCCGTTATTGCCGCGGTGGACGCTCGTTCCGCCCAATATGAAAACAAAAGGAATGTAGCACCATGAACTCCAACTACCTCTTTACTTCGGAATCCGTCTCCGAAGGCCATCCCGACAAAGTCGCGGACCAAATTTCTGATGCCATTTTGGATGCCATCTTAGAGCAAGACCCGTACAGCCGTGTGGCTGCCGAAACGCTCTGCAACACCGGTCTCGTTGTTTTGGCCGGTGAAATCACCACGCAAGCCAATGTGGACTACATCGATGTCGCCCGTCAAACCATCAAGCGCATCGGTTACGACAATACCGAATTCGGTATTGACTACAAGGGCTGCTCTGTTTTAGTTGCTTACGATAAGCAGTCCAACGACATCGCTCAAGGTGTCGACCGTGCAAGCGACGACTACCTCGAACAAGGTGCCGGTGACCAAGGCTTGATGTTCGGTTTTGCTTGTAATGAAACGCCGACCTTAATGCCGGCTGCCATTTATTACTCCCACCGCTTGGTTCAACAACAATCCATCGTTCGTCGTAATGGCACGTTAGACTTTTTGCGCCCTGACGCTAAGAGCCAAGTGACGTTGCGCTACGAAAATGGCATTGTGACGGGTATTGATACGGTTGTTTTGTCCACGCAACATGATCCCTGCATGAGCGATGGCGACAAGATGAAGCCGGAATTTAATGAAGCCGTTATCGAACACATCATTAAGCCGGTGTTGCCGCCCGAATTATTAAAGAACACGCGTTTCTTGATCAATCCGACGGGTCGATTTGTTGTCGGTGGCCCGCAAGGTGACTGCGGCTTAACGGGTCGTAAGATTATTGTTGACACGTACGGTGGTGCTTGCCCGCACGGTGGTGGCGCTTTCTCCGGTAAGGATCCGTCCAAGGTGGACCGCTCTGCTGCCTACGCTTGCCGCTACGTTGCCAAGAACATTGTGGCCGCCGGCCTTGCCTCTCGTTGCCAGGTTCAAGTCTCTTACGCTATTGGCGTGGCAGAACCGATCAACATCACGGTTTACACCTACGGTACGGGTGTCATTGATGATGAAAAGATTGCCCAATTGGTTCGCCGTCACTTTGACTTGCGCCCGCGCGGCATCGTTAAGATGCTTGACCTTTTGCGCCCGATCTACACAAAGACGGCCGCTTATGGTCACTTCGGCCGCGAAGAACCGCAATTTACGTGGGAAAAGACCGATAAGGCTGAAGCCTTGCGTGCCGATGCGTTCTAATCTAAAACAGAGAGCGCGATAAAAGGGCTCAAAGTTAAAAAAGAGTTGATGAAGTCGAAGTTTTTCGACAAATCAGCTCTTTTTTTCGTCCAACGAATATTTACCTACTTGTAAGGAATTTCATTGACAGTTTTAGGCAAAAATCAAAATTAATCAAACAATTATCAAAATAGCGCCTTTTATATACTGAATTCAAAACAAAGTTTTCAGGAGTCATCATGAAAAGACGTTCATTTTTAAAGTCTTCTTTAGCATTGGCAACGACCAGTGGCCTGCCGTCCCTTTCGCAAGCCGCTACCTCCTTACCATCTGTCTTAACGCACCGCGTTGATGACCGCTCTGCTCCCATTGTCTACTTCATCAAGGGTGTTTCCGGACAAGACCTCCTCCGAGCCTATGATGCTTTAAATCAAAATCTCCGTGGCAAAGTCGGCATCAAAATGACTTTCGAAACGCCGAACGGCCCCCATCTCGACCCGCAATTGGTAAAAGCTCTGGCCACTCATACGAAAGGTACATTGATTGACAGCAATTGTTTCTCCCCTCGTGATACGACTCAAAAGCACCTTGCGGTCGCCCGAGGAAATGGGTTTGACGACAGCATAGCTCCCATTGATATTTTGGACTCTGAAGGTTCAATGGATATTCCTGTTCCCAATGGTTTTCACTTGAAATTTGCAAGAACCGGCAGTCACTTCGCCAACTACGATACGTTAATTTCGATTACGCGCTTTAAAGCTCACTTTTTGGATTTTTATGGCGGCACGCTCAAAAACCTCTCCATTTGCATGGGCACGCTTGAAGGGAAATGCCTCATCCATAGCGCTGGGGCTGAAATGTCTTATTTCTCCGCAAGAGACGATCGAACGACGTGCGAAGCCATGAGTGATGCCGTAAAGGCAGCGATGCACGCCAAACAAGGCAGATGGGCATTCATTAATGTTATTGACGCTTTCGAACCCAGTGACGACTGTCCGGAGACAAAAAACTTGGGTGATGTGGGCATCCTTGCCAGTTTGGATCCTGTCGCAGTCGATCAAGCGGCCATTGACATCACGTTTGGTGCAGCCCCCAACGCCACGATTCGCCAACAATGGGAAGATCGTCACTCCACGATGCTAACGGAGATTGCTCAACGAAATCAGGTCGGTTCTCAAAACTATCGTTTTGTGGTTCTCGACTGATTAGCTCATCCCGAATGCATCATTTTTAGCCACCGACTTTTGAGTTTGGTGGCTTTTTTTCTCGAATTCTTTGTTAACAATCGTCCTTTATCGAGTTGACGACTTTGCGTTAAAATATTTGTTTATTTTGTTTCTGGATTTTCAAATGACTTTACGCGTTTTAACTGGTATTAATACGACCGGCACGTTGCACATCGGCAACTATGTCGGCGCCATTCGTC
This sequence comes from uncultured Sutterella sp., assembly GCA_902477615.1. Lineage (GTDB taxonomy): Bacteria > Pseudomonadota > Gammaproteobacteria > Burkholderiales > Burkholderiaceae_F > Aphodousia. The sequence continues at coordinate 15,298 of CABSHY010000006.1, read as the reverse complement.
CTGCTATCCAAGCGAGTCGAGCTGATGATGTTCAAAGCTTTTTCTTTATGGCCGACCTTCACGCTTTGATTAAGTGTCAAGATCCTGACCGTATTGAAAGAAGCCGTCTGCAAATTGCTGCCACTTGGTTGGCCGCCGGTCTCGATCCCAAGCGTGTCATTTTTTATCGTCAAAGCGATATTCCTGAAATTCCTGCCTTAAGCTGGATGTTGACGTGTGCCACGGCCAAGGGACAAATGAATCGTGCTCACGCCTATAAAGCCGCATTGGATGCCAATGTCGGTAATGATGAAGATCCCGATGCCGGCATTTCGATGGGGCTTTACAGCTACCCGATTTTGATGGCTGCTGACATTTTGATGTTTAACGCTCACAAGGTTCCCGTGGGCAAAGACCAAATTCAACACATTGAAATGGCTCGCGACGTGGCTACGCGCTTTAATCACTTGTATGCTACGGAAGATAAGCCCTTCTTTACGCTTCCTGAAGCCATTGTGGATACGGTTCACGAAGTCTTGCCGGGCTTAGACGGTCGCAAGATGAGTAAGAGCTACAACAACGTCATTCCGCTTTTTGAAGGTGGTGCGAAGGCGATTAGCGATGCCATCGCTCAAATCAAAACGGATAGTCGTTTGCCCGGTGAAGCCAAGGATCCGGATTCAACGTCCTTGACGCCCATTTACGAAGCGTTCTCCACACCTGAAGAATATGCAGACTTCCGCCGTCGTTTGGAAGAAGGTTTAGGTTGGGGCGAAGCCAAGAAAGAGCTCTTTGAAAAAATCGAATCCGAAATCGGTCCAATGCGTCAAAAATATGAAGAGTTGATGGCTCAACCCGAACGCATTGAAAAAATTTTGTTGGAAGGTGCCGAGAAGGCTCGTCAAATCTCCGCTCCGTTCCTTGCTCAATTGAAAAAAGCGGTAGGTCTTCGCAACTTTGCCACTTTCGGTCAAAACGGCCGTACGGAAACGAAAAAGCAAAAGGCGAGTCTCCCTGTCTTTAAGCAATATCGTGAGGCTGATGGTCAGTTTTACTTCAAACTCACCCGTGCTTCGGGTGAATTGTTGTTGCAAAGTGCCGCTTTTGCTTCCGGCCGCGATGCCGGTATGGCCGTCGGTGCCTTAAAGACTCATGGTTTAAACGCACCTGAAGACATCATTCGCATCGTCGAAAACGAAAGCGAACTTCAAGCCAAGACCGTCTTGATGGCGGCAGGCGTCACTCGATGCGACTTACAAGAAGCCTTTGATCTTTTGCGTCAAGCCGCTGAAGAGAAAAATAAATAACTTTGAGCTCAGGAGTGTGACTTATCCTCCTGACTTGTATTCTCAAGGAGCGCTGCGCGAGAGTAACTCCCAGGCTTGAGACGAAACAATAACTGCGCTCGTTTTTTGAAAACTTTCTTTTTTAGGAGTCTCATTCATGAGCCAAAATTACGTGATTGCTGACATCGGTTTAGCTGACTGGGGTCGCAAGGAAATCAAAATCGCCGAAACGGAAATGCCGGGTTTGATGGCGATCCGCGAAGAGTATGCCCAACAACAACCGTTGAAGGGTGCTCGCATCGCTGGGTCCTTACACATGACGATTCAAACGGCCGTTTTGATTGAAACGTTAGTGGCATTGGGCGCTGAAGTGCGTTGGGCTAGCTGCAACATTTTCTCTACCCAAGACCACGCTGCTGCCGCAATTGCCGCTGAAAATATCCCCGTTTTTGCCGTTAAGGGCGAAAGCATTGAAGACTACTGGGAATACACGCACCGTATTCTCGACTGGGGAGATGACACCTACGCCAACATGATTTTGGACGATGGTGGCGATGCAACGTTACTCTTGCATTTGGGCGTCCAAGCTGAAAAAGATCGCTCTGTTATTGCTCAAGCTCATAACGATGAAGAAAAGATGCTCCATGCCGCCATTGCCAAGCACTTGGACATCGATCCCCAATGGTACTCCAAGCGCATTGTCCACATTAAGGGCGTGAGCGAAGAAACGACCACGGGCGTTCATCGTCTTTATCAAATGGCTGCTAAGGGCGCTTTGAAGTTCCCTGCCATGAACGTCAATGACTCCGTGACGAAGTCTAAGTTCGACAACCTTTACGGTTGCCGTGAATCTTTGGTTGACGGCATCAAGCGCGCTACCGACGTTATGATCGCCGGTAAAGTGGCTGTTGTTGTGGGTTACGGTGATGTGGGTAAGGGCTGCGCTCAAGCGCTTCGCGCATTGGCCGCTCAAGTTTGGGTGGTTGAAGTTGACCCGATCTGCGCTTTGCAAGCTGCCATGGAAGGCTATCGCGTTGTGACGATGGATTGGGCTTGCGACAAGGCCAACATCTTTGTGACGGCTACGGGTAACGTCAACGTTATCACGCACGATCATATGGTTCGTATGCAAAACGAAGCCATCGTTTGCAACATTGGTCACTTCGATAGCGAAATCGACGTTGCCAGCATGCGTCAATACCAATGGGAAAACATTAAGCCCCAAGTCGACCATATCGAATTGCCCTCCGGTAACAAGATTATTTTGTTGGCCGAAGGCCGCTTGGTTAACCTTGGTTGCGCCACGGGCCACCCGAGCTATGTGATGTCTAGCTCTTTTGCTAACCAAACGTTGGCTCAAATCGAACTCTTCACCAACACGGATAAGTACCCGGTCGGCGTTTACGTTTTGCCGAAGATTCTCGACGAAAAGGTTGCTCGTTTGCAATTAAAGAGCTTCAACGCCCAATTGTCTGAATTGACGCAAGAACAAGCTGACTACATCGGCGTTCCGAAGGAAGGCCCTTATAAGAGCGACGCTTATCGTTATTAATTTCAACGTAAAGTCGTAACAAAAGACGCTATCCGAGTTCCTTGGATAGCGCCTTTTTAATTTTTGACATATATGACCACTAGCACCGTTAACACCAATACGTTATCGATTTTCAAACTCTCCATGCCCATGTTAATGAGCATGGTCTTGGAGCAAATTATCGGTTTAACCGACGTGATCTTTTTGGGTCGCGTGAGCGAAGTTAGTGTCGGTGCTGCGGCCATCGGGGGGATTGGCTTTTTCGTTTTCACCATGATTGCGATGGGGTACGGCATTGCTGCTCAGTCGCAAATGGGGATTGCTAACGGCAGTAAAGACTACTCGCTCATCGGAAAGATTTTTGTACAAAGTCTTTACTTCTTTACGGCATTTCTTGTCTTATTGGCCGTCGTTTTACCTTTCGTTATTCCGTATTTATTTGAAATTGGCATCCAATCGCCCAATGTTCGCTCGGAAGCCTACAGTTACTTTGTTTGGAGAATGGTTGGTATCGGTTTTGCGTTCATCTGCATTGCATTCCGAGGCTTTTTCATGGCCATTTTGCAACCGGCCGTTTTGACTTATTCAAGCTTTGTCATGGTGGCAAGTAACTGCGTTTTAAATTACCTCCTTATTTTTGGCATCGGCCCCTTCCCCGCTCTTGGTATTGCTGGAGCTGCCATTGCTTCGACCTTGGCAGAATTTTTAGCTGTCATCTTTTTCGTTGCCTACGCCCTCTACAAAAAGTGCCACCAAAAATACGGACTGTTTCACTGCGCCAAACCCGATAAAGAACTTCAGATTCTTCTTTTCAAACTCGGTCGCTACATGATGATGCAAGAAACCGTCCTAATGACGAGTTGGTTGCTCTTTTTCGTCTGGGTTGAGCACATGGGTGAGCGCGCATTAGCCGTCAGCAATATCGTCCGATCAGTCAGTAATCTCATGTTCATTATCGTTCATGCCTTTGGTTCGACCTGTGGCTCGATTGGTGCCAATTTGCTCGGTGAAAATCGAGCGACTGAAGTGGATTCGATGATGAAGCGCGGGTTAAAACTCTCCTTCGTCATTACGATTCCGTTAGCCTTCTTGATTGCGGTGTATCCGGAACCTTTACTGGTTTTGTTTACCGATATCCCGTCATTGAGAATGGATAGCGTCGACTCATTGCGTGTGATGCTTTCGGCGTACTTACTTTGCGTGCCGGCTTATCACTACTTTTTAGCGTTTGGTTTCTTAGGAGCCACTCGCGAATCGATGATTATTTCTTTTATTTCGATTTTCGCCTATACCACCTACTGCTACTTGATAACCAATTGGGCCGAACAGGTGGCTACTGTTTGGACGGCCGATTGGTTCTACTATGTCATTACGTCAATCTGCGTGCTCTACTTCTGGAAACGTCTGAGCTGGCGAAGCATTTACATCAAAAAAGCCTGATCGAATTTTCTGTCACAACTGCGTTGAGAGCCCTATCATGGGTCTGCCTTGGTAGGGTCTCAACAAAAAATGCCTGAGCAACCACTCCCAAAGTAAAAACTGTGGGATGCGTGGTCAGATACCGATCGTACCACCCTTGGCCATAGCCCAACCGATACCCATCTGCATCCATTGCCAAACACGGAACTAACAAAAGATCCGGCACCACACTCACCCCTGTATTGGGCCCCGGAACCCCTGTCTCGTCTTTTACCAAAATGTCTCCCTTGGCAAAGGGGTAAAAATTCATTTCACCGCCTTGGACACTGGGCAAATACCATTGAAAATCGTCAGGCAACAGTTCGATCATCGGGGTTAGATCAATCTCATGGCGAATGGGCCAATACAGACCAATGGACTTGAAATTCGATTCCAGAAGATAGGCCTTTAAGTGGGCATGAATGGCTTTCAAAAGCGCATTTGTGTGCACTTTTGAACGTTTTAACAAAATTTTCTGCCGTAATTGTGATTTTTCCATCAAATTTCGATTAGAGTAGTGGGATGTCATTGAGTCTAACGCCTTTTTTCTTCAAACGTATCGTTGCGCCATTGCTGTTGATCAGTTTTGGCTCTGGTGTTTTGGCCACTCAAACTTCCGTTCCCCTGGGTTCAAGTGGACCGACCTCCATTGAGTCTCCCGAAAATACACAAAACGAAAGTGAACAAACCGAGATTGCGTTAGAAAAAGCTGCGAAGCAAGAACAATTTTTAATGCTTCAAAAAGCGTTTGAAGAACAACGTTTTGCCAGTCTTTCACCAGAACAAACCTTACTGAATAACTTTGTTCTTGATGGTTACGTTAAAGCTTGGTCCATTTTGACACGTTCAAAATTAGCGAAAATTGATCCGACATTGGAAAAGGAGGCGCAAGACTTCTTAGCCAAGAATCAAAATCAATACGTTGCCGAGCGTTTTCAAACCGACTGGCTCAAAGCTATCGCCCCTTTATTGCATGAGCAAAAACGTTGGGGAGAATTCGAGTATCTACGAGATCAACTTGCATGGAATCGTGATGAGCCTGAGTTTGATTGTTGGTCGCTTTATCACGACCTAGACCAAACACCGACAAATAACCACGCTCGTTTGCAAAAAATCGAAAGACAAACCCTCGAAACGCTTAAAAGCGCTCGTCATGCACGACTCGAAGTCTGTCAAAAACTCTCACGTTTGATGATTGAAAAGATCCCCTCGAGCGCATTTGCTCGCATGGTGGTTTTAATTCAACAAGGGCGAATAAATGAAGCTCAAACTTACGTTGATTTCTTGATCGAGAAAAATCGACTTCCCAAAAAGGCTAAGGAAGCGCTCAGTAACGCACCACGATGGTACAAAAAGAACGTCCGTTCTCTTCATCGACAAGACAAGTACGTTGCATTGATTGCTGCGTATCAGCTCTCTCGTAGTGACTATCCGAAAGCTGTAAAAATTGCAGAAAAACTAACGCCTCGTCTATCCGCGCAAGAAAAGGCGGCACTTTGGGGCCGCATTGGTTATGTTGCTGCTCTTGATCACGATCCAAAGGCGCTGATCTGGTATGACAAAGGCGGGAAAAATGTTTGTTCTGGGCCTTACATGGCCCACTCTGAAGGCTGTCTCGAGTGGCGAGTGCGCAGCGCTTTACGACAAACACAATGGACGAAGGTCAATGCATTTATTTCGCAATTACCCAAGGATCTCAAGCAAAAAGAGGCATGGATCTATTGGAGAGGTTACGCTCTAAAGCAATTGGGCTCGCCCAAAGCAGCGCAAAACGAATTTGCCAAACTGAAAAATGTTCGGACTTTCTATGGAAAGTTAGCGGCTGAACAACGCCACGTACCGATTGTTTATCAAACAACTGGAGCAACCGCGGCTTCTCAAGATAGCATTAAAACATGGTCGAGCAATAAGCACTTTTTACGTGCAACCGAATTTTATGACTTGGAACTCTTACACTACGGTCACCGAGAGTGGAATTGGGGCATCCGCGATGCTTCCGCATTGGAGCTGCTTGCAGCAGCCCAATGGGCCCAACAAAAAGGCATTTGGCATCGCATGATCAATACTTCAGAGCGTGTGGCTGAGCGCCTGCCTATTGAACACGAATTGCTTTACCCCAAACCTTATCAAGCGCTCATTGAAAACTATTCGAAAATTAACAACATTCGAGACGATTGGGTTTATGGGTTGATTCGCCAAGAGTCTCGCTTCATTTCGATTGCAAAATCAAACGTCGGCGCAAATGGTTTAATGCAAATCATGCCCGCAACAGCAACGTGGATTGCCAACAACTTAAATGTCGAGAATTTTGACCCTTCGAGCATTTATGAAGCCAACACCAATATTCAATTTGGGACTGCTTATCTGAGAACATTACTTGATCGGCTTGACCAAAATATGGTCTTGGCAACTGCAGGCTACAATGCCGGCCCCAATCGAGCAAAACAGTGGCGAGCCTCATTAACAAAACCCGTCGAAGGCGCCATCTTTATCGAGACAATTCCTTTCACGGAAACTCGGGGTTACGTACAAAATGTCATGGCCAATATGGTGGAATATGCTCAAACGAGCCATCAACCCATTAAGCGCCTATCGGAAATTATTGGTACGATTTCCCCTAAACCCATTGATGCAAAAGACACCATCTGATTATGGAAATCTACTTAGTTGGCGGTTACGTCCGAGACCACTTTTTGAGAAAAGAGTTTCACTATGACATCCCCGAGGGGGATCGTGATTGGGTCGTTGTTGGAACAACGCCGCAGGAGATGTTAGAAAAGGGATTTTTACCGGTAGGTAAAGATTTCCCCGTCTTTTTGCACCCTAAAACTCACGAAGAATACGCATTAGCAAGAACAGAGCGCAAAGTCGCTCCCGGCTACCATGGCTTTACCTTCCATGCTTCGCCCGATGTGACCTTGGTTGAAGACCTTCACCGTCGTGATTTAACGATTAATGCCATGGCCATGCAAGGTGAAACACTCTACGACCCCTATAACGGTCTGGCCGATCTCAAATCAAAAACACTTCGCCATGTTTCTGACGCTTTTAAAGAAGATCCCGTCAGAATTTTAAGAGTTGCGCGATTTTGTGCGAAGTTAGAGGATTTTAACGTCGCCGACGAGACGATGAACTTAATGAAAACGATGGTTGAATGCGGTGAAGCCGATGCGCTCGTCCCCGAACGCGTCTTTCTTGAAATGCGAAAAGCCTTCACACACCGACATTGTGATCAATTCATTAGCGTTTTAATGAATTGCGGTTTAGGACAAAAACTTTTTAGCGACCTCAACCTCACAAAGGACATTTTGGAAAGATTGACCCAAGCGCATGATGCCAATCTCGGGGAATGTGAAAAATTTGCGATTTTGACAGCAAATGCCACCTCAATTGATGCAATTAACAACTTTTTTAAGAAGTTAAAGCCCAGTTCCGAAATTATGGATCTTTGTCGATTATGGCACCGAATGAAATCGGAATTCATTGTTAGCCCCGAAGGGCTTCTCAGTGTCATGGAAAAAAGTGATGCATTCCGACGTCCGCAACGCTATGAACAATTAATCAATGTTGCCTCGCTGATGTTAGGGATTAATGCTTCGATTTGGCATCAAGCAAAAGAAGTCGCCTCTTCGGTTAACACCGCTGAGATTGCTCAAAACACAATCGATAAAAAGGACATTCCTAACCGTATTCACGAGGCTCGCCTTCTTGCCATTAAGGATATTAAGGACTTCGTATGACTTGGTATTTGCACCCGCAATTAAGCAACTGTCGCCGAATCATTTTAAAAAATATTCGACGTGACCTTTTTATCGGTGCTTATGACAATGAAAAAGAGGCTCGTCAGCCTGTTGTCATCAACATTGAACTTTTTGTGACCACCGATCACGAAAATGATGATCTCAATAACGCTTACAACTACGACTTAGCTGTTGAAGTCGTTGACCGTCTGATCGATGGGCCTCATATCGACTTGCAAGAAACGCTCATCGACAAAATTGCTCAAGACCTTTTGACGGACGAACGTGCACGCGCTGTGGTGGTTCGAAGCGAAAAAACGCAAGCTTATCCCACAGTCGACAGTGCCGGCGTTGAAATTTTTAGGATTAAAAATGTCTGATCGCATTATTCAAATTATCGAAGATCGAACCCCGACTGAAGAAGCCTCTTTGCCTAAAGAGCAAGAAGCAAAAACCTCTCGCACAAAAAAGTCGGTCGCTGAAAAGAAAAACGAAAAACGCATCATGCGTTTAGCTGGCAAAGCCATCACAGACTTCGGCATGATTGAAGAAGGTGACAAAGTCATGGTTTGCATGTCGGGTGGCAAGGACAGTTATGTGCTTTTGGACGTTTTAATGAAACTTCAAAAGCGAGCTCCCATTCACTTTGACATTTTGGCCGTTAATGTCGACCAACATCTTCCGAACTTCCCTAAGGAAGTCATTCCTAACTATTTGGAAAAGGTCGGCGTGCCTTATCACATTGAGGATCAGGACACTTGGTCGATTGTTCAACGTGTCATTCCCGAAGGTCGCAATGTGTGCTCTGTCTGCTCTCGCTTGCGTCGCGGCATTATCTATCGCGTTGCCAAAGAAATGGGCGTGACCAAAATCGCTTTAGGTCACCACATGGATGACATTGTCAGCACGCTCTTATTGAACATGTTTTATGGCGGTCGACTCAAGGGGATGCCTCCGATTTTAAGAAGCGATGACGGGAAAAATGTCATCATTCGACCGCTTGTTTATGTTCGTGAATACGAAATTGAACGATGGGTGAAATATCGCGACTATCCGATTGTTTCTAAAGACATTTGTCGAAAAATCGAAAACAAAAAACGCGCCGAAATTAAAGCCTTAATTCGTCAATGGGACCAAGATTACGACAGCCGTATCTACAACATTTTGATGAGTATGACACGAGTGGCGCCGTCCCACTTAATGGATAAATCCATTTATGACTTCCAAGCTTTGATTCCTGACGCGCTTAGAGACAAAGAGTCTGAGGAAGAATTCTAGTCCGCAGGCTTATTGGCCAAGATCCACTGGTAGATTTCATCTCGAGAAAAACCGGTGATCTTGGCGGCCGTTGCCGCTGCTTTTGAGCTTGGCATTGCTCGGGCCAAAGCCAAAACCCACTGAGCATCCTTATCCGTTAAGGTCAGTCCTTCTTCTTGCTTGGACTCATCAACCAAAGTTACATATTCACCGCGCGGATCATGCGTTTTAGTCCAAGCTTCAACTTCTGAGGCAGGCATGGCTGAGAAAGTTTCAAATTTCTTTGTAATTTCTCGAGCAACCACCACTCGACGTTCAGGTTGCAGAGCTTTTGCTAAATCGCCCAAAACATCTACCACGCGGTGAGGGGCTTCATAAAGAACAAAACTTTCATGTTGGCGAGCTAAGGAAGCAATCGCATCACGGCGGGCTTTGGCTTGAGGAGGTAAAAATCCCACAAAATGGAAGCCCGAAGGTTCAAGCCCTGCGGCTGACAAAGCAGTCACTACGGCACTGGCTCCGGGAATTGGAATAACACGGTATCCTGCATCCTGAACAACACGAACAACCCTGGCTCCAGGGTCGGACACGGCAGGGGTTCCGGCATCCGTTACCAACGCGACCCTCTCGCCCTTTTCGAGACGTTCAATTATCATATGGGATTGAGCAATTTCATTGTGTTCCCGTACACTTATCGTCGGAACCGAAATGGAAAAACGTTCCAAAAGTTTTTTGGTTTCTCTCGTATCTTCCGCCGCCACGACATCCGCCATGGCTAGAATCCATAGGGCACGTAAAGTGATGTCAGCCGAATTACCGATGGGAAGCCCAACGATATAGAGCGCCGAGCTGGGAAAGCTTTGTAACTCAAGCCCCGCTTTTTGCATTAACAACTGTTCGGACCATTGGTTCGTCATGGATTGCATTGTGAATACCCGTTTATTTCAAGTTCTTAGTGTGGCTATTTTAGCGACCTTTAGTGTAACCAGTTTTTCGCAGTCGGCAGTACCGTTTGCGATTGACCCGTCTGCACTGGTTTTTGAAACCCCGACCGCACCTGTCAGCCAGAAGGCAAAAATTGCGATTTTGTTGCCCGAAGTCGGCAGTCCCTACGAAGCAATCAACGCTTCTTTAGTCCAAGGGATTGAGGCGGAGAACAAACAAAACGGTTCTCCCTATGAAATTCTTCCCTTGCCGAGAAAATGGGGACAAAGTGCACTCTCTCATCTCCAAGATGCCGCCCTCATGGGAGCTGTTATTGCGATTGGTCCTTTGACGCGAGATTCTGTTGACGAAATCGCTCAATTGCCGTTTTTACCCTTGCCAACCGTGGCCTTAAATCAGTTTTCCGATGGCTTAGTTGCTCCTGAACTCTTAATGAATTACTCGTTGAGCCAAGAGCAAGAAGTCGCACAAATTACAAAAATTGCTTTGAGTGCATTGCCGCAAACCACCAGCAGTGGCGAGCCCCCGAAAGTCATGATTTTTGAAAGTGACTCTCCGCTTGAAAAGCGCATTGCCAATGCCTACGAGCAAGAACTTGTTAACAACCTCGTTCCTTATGAAAGAGTGGTATTGACGCCGGAATTAATGAAAACGCAAACGCATTTTTATGAAATTAAGTCCGACCTCAAGCCGCCAAAGCTTGAACCATTGCCCGATCGCGTCGAAGATCCTTACGGTTATCAACGAGTACGCTTACGTAACCAAAAATTAATGGCTGAATATCGCTCGGCTGCCGTTTTTGAAGAACCGCCCTACTTTGCCGCGTTCTTAGCAATGGATGCTCGAACCGCCGCTCAAATCACGCCGCGTTTGCCTCGCATGACGCGTCTTTGGGGGACGAGTTTGCTCAATCCTGGCGATCCCCATCAGGGTACCGTCACCGCAATGACCTATGACTTGCAAAACGTTGGTTTTGTTGATGCTCCTTTGGTTTTAAAAAACAATGCCTCAGACTTCCGTGCAAGTTTCGGTGTCACCATGCCCGCCCGCATCGTTGAACGACGCTTTTTCTCCATGGGGGTCGATGCGTATCGCTTAGCCCTTCGTTGGGTGAAGTGGCAAACGCAAATTGAGTTCGAAGGCACCACCGGTAAACTCAGCTTTAATCAATTGGAAAGTTCGACCGTTCAACGTACGGCTCAACCGGCCCTTATCGAATCCAACAAAATTCGCGCAGTGACCGAAGAACGACTCAAAAATATTCGAATTCGTCCGATTGCCCCTTAAAAATGACTACTTTACTGACGTTACAAGACGCCGAGCTTGCCTTCGGCGACCACCCGTTATTGGATCACGCCAATCTCAATGTTCATGATGGTGAGCGTATTGGCGTCATTGGCCGAAATGGCACGGGTAAGAGTTCATTATTAAAAGTTGTTGCCGGTATTGAAAAGCTCGATGACGGTTCGTTGACCATGCTTGATGGTTTGTCCGTCGGCTATGTTGAACAAGAGCCTTTTTTGCCGCCTGCAGAAACGTTTATCGAGTCTCTCACACTTCGTGGAAAGATCAATGAAATTCACGATGAGCGTGAGCATTGGCGCCTCCTTGCTCGCCTAGAAGAGTATTTACACCGCTTCAAGCTCGACGCTCAAGCTAGCCCCAAAAAAGCTTCGGGCGGGGAGAAAAAACGCGCTGCTCTCGCCTTGGCTTTCGCATTATCTCAAGATTTGTTGCTTCTTGACGAACCGACAAACCACTTGGATATTGAGGGGATTTTGATTTTGGAAAACCTCATTCAAAATGAGTACAAGAATTCAAAATCACTCATGGTCATCACTCATGACCGAAACTTCCTCGATACGGTCTCGACTCGTATCGTTGAATTGGATCGCGGCATTCTCAGAAGTTACCCCGGCAACTTTGAAGCCTACGAAACGCGTAAGGAAGAAGAGCTTGCGGCTGAAGAGGTCGAGCGTCGTAAGTTTGATAAATTCTGGGCACAAGAAGAAGTCTGGATTCGAAAAGGTATCGAAGCTCGCAGAACTCGAAATGAAGGGCGCGTCAGACGCCTTGAGCAATTGCGTGTGGAACGCGCTGCCCGACGCGATCGACTCGGTCAGGTCAATCTCAATATTGATGCTGGGATGAAAAGCGGCAAGATTGTCGCTGAACTCGAAAATGTCAGCAAAGCCTTTGGTGATAAAACCATTGTCAAAAATCTTGACTTTAAATTGCTCAGAGGCGACCGTTTAGGCCTCATCGGGCATAACGGTGTCGGCAAAAGCACCTTGATTTCTTTGATTTTAGGAAAGGCTCAACCTGACAGTGGCACGGTGAAATTAGGCACCAATCTTCAGATTGCCTACTTTGACCAATTACGAGGCCAGCTCGACCCCAATAAAACAGTTGCTGAGACCATTTCACCGGGAAGCGAGTGGTTAGAAGTGGGCGGCGTCAAAAAGCACGTCATGGCCTACCTGGGGGATTTCTTATTCCCTCCCAGAAGAGCCAATGTTCCGGTCTCGAACCTCTCAGGCGGCGAGCGCAATCGCTTGTTGTTAGCTCGACTTTTTGCGCTACCGGCCAACCTCTTGGTTCTTGACGAACCTACCAATGACTTGGATATCGACTCTTTAGAGCTTTTAGAGCAAACGCTGCAGAATTATCCTGGCACTTTGATCCTCGTGAGCCACGATCGTCGATTCTTAGATAATGTAGTGACCGAAGTTTTGGCTCCTGAAGGTGATGGCCTTTGGCGTGAATACGTTGGTGGCTATTCGGATTGGTTGCACTATCGTCCTCAACCCGTCGCTAACGAAGACAAAAAAGAGGTCACGGCCGTCAAAGCTCAACCTAAGAAACCTCGTCAAGAGAAGTTAAAACTCTCCTACAAAGAGAACAAAGAACTCGAAGAGTTGCCCGACTTATTGATGACGTTAGAAAGCGATCACGAGACAATGTTGGCACAAATGAACGATCCGACTTACTTCACCAGTCACAGTCCCGATCAAATAAAAGAAAATGCCGACAAACTAGACCTGCTAGAGAAACGCATTGAAGCCACTTATGCTCGTTGGGATGAGTTAGAAGCGAAAAAAGCCTTAATAGAGGCTCAAAACGCTTAGTTTTAAGATGGGTACCCGAATTCGGTACCCATTTTTTTCGCCTTGGATACAAAATCGCATTTTTAGGGACGTCCAAACGCTAACATTTCGACTTACAATAGACGCATTACCAATATAGGGGATTGCTGTGTCTGATACCTCACAAACTCGTTTTGAAGCACTTTGTCAGCTAAAAACCTTAGACCAATTTATTCCGGCCCGCGCTCAAGTCGCGCCGCACACCGAAGCACTCCGACAGTTTGACAGAAGTACCAATACTTGGGAGCGAATTTCTTACCGTGATTTATACGAACGCATTCAACAATGGCGGCGTGCTTTTGCCAAACTAGGTTTTGAACCCGGTACTCGCATTGCGATTTTATTACCTAACGGGGTTGATGCCGTCTGTTGCGACCAAGCGGTTTTAGCTAACGGTTACGTCCCTGTTCCGCTTCATGCTATTGATACAGCAGGTTCCAGCGCCTTTATCATCGCTGATAGTGAAGCCTCAGTTTTGGTTACCAATCGCCAAAATCGCTGGGATTCCATCTATCTTTCCGAAACGCCAATGCCCAACCTCAAGCACGTTATTCTCACCGATGAGTCCGCACCGGCTCACCGTAATGACGATGTAATCCTTTGGGATTTGGAAAGTTGGATTGCCACGGGTTTTGACGTTCAAACATTACCTGAAGGCCCCAAAGAGGACGACCTAGCAGCGATTGTCTACACTTCCGGCACAACGGGTCGTCCCAAAGGTGTCATGCTCACTCACAAAAACGTTGTCAGTAATGTCATCAACACCATTACGACCGTCTTGCCGTATCCAAAACCCGGTGACGTGTTTTTGTCCTTCTTGCCCGTTTCCCATACGTTTGAACGTATGGCAGGTTACTACTTACCTTTGGGGATGGGTTGCACCATTGCCTTTACTCGATCCATTCAGTTATTGGCAGAGGATTTCCGCATCATTCGACCCAATGTCATCATCTCAGTTCCTCGAATTTACGAGCGAATTTTTGCAAAAGTACAGGCTAAATTGGCCAGAGGCAATGACTTTGCACGTTTCATGTTTAATTGGGCTGTTGATGTCGGCTGGCGTCAATTCTGTCGCAAATACGATATTGAAGTTCCAAAAGGCACTTGCCAATGGTTAGATCCCATTGTGTGGCCGATTCTTGACGCATTGGTCTCCAAAACATTGTTGAATCAATTTGGCGGACAACTCAAAGTCGCCATTAGTGGTGGCGCAGCTCTTAACCCCAAGATGGCCAAAGTCTTCTGTGGCTTAGGATTACCGATCATTCAGGGTTACGGTATGACAGAGTCTAGTCCGATTATTGCCGGGAATTGCCTTACATATAACCATCCCGATAGCGTCGGCAAACCCTTACCCAATACGGATGTTCGTTTGGGAGAAGGCAACGAGATTCAAGTGAAGTCTGACAGCATCATGAAGGGCTATTTCAAGCGAGATGACGATACTCGTGCAGCCTTTACCGAAGACGGTTACTTAAAGACGGGAGACGTTGGTGCCTTCGATAACAAGGGTTTCTTGCGTATCGTGGGTCGTATCAAAGAAATCATCGTAACAAGCACGGGCGAAAAAGTGCCTCCCTCTGATTTGGAGCTTGCTATTGAATTTGATCCTTTATTCGATCAGGCTTACGTCATTGGCGAAAATCGTCCCTTTATCTCAACCATTGTGGTGTTAAACAAGACTGAATGGGAAAAGTTGGCAACGACATTGAATTTAGACCCCAATGATCCAGAAAGTTTGCTAGCTAACGTCACTAAAAATGCAGTACTTAAGCGCATCAAGACGGCAGTCAAAGACTTCCCACAATACGCCTTGCCTCGTAACGTTTACATGACGTTTGAACCTTGGACGATTGAGAACGGTTTATTGACGCCGACGTTAAAACTGAAGCGCAAGAAAATGGAAGAGCGATTTGCTCCGCAAATTGCCACGCTTTATGCCGGTCACCGCTAGGA
>CABSHY010000005.1 GCA_902477615.1 uncultured Sutterella sp. | reverse complement strand
TTTCGACTCATCAGGCTAAGAGTAACCCTTTTAAGAAGGCTGTTACCGCTATCGGTATGTCGGTTCAAGGCTATCCGTCAGACTACGCTTTACCGCTAGTTAAAGATTGGATCGGAAGTGATAAGGAAGATATCCCGTGTCCCTTTTTGATTACCACTGCGATTGCGTTTCCGAATTATGAGAAAACAAAGTCTCATGCCAACCTGATGGCCGCTCGCAGTAAGCAAATTGCTTCAAGTGAAGTGGCGCATTACTTACCGTCCTTAAAAAAGCGCGCACAAGACTATGAAATCGTGACGGAAGAATATGCGAAAAACGGTGCGCTTATTCAACTGACGCATCAAGTGCTTTTGTTTGCGCCCAAAGGTGTTGAAACCCAAGCGGTCGAAGCGGTTCGTTCCGTTTTTAAAAGCGCTCACCTCGAAGTTTCTGAAGACGCTTGTATGCATTTACAAAGCTTCTTAACGAGTCTTCCGATGACATTGACGCCTTCCTTTGCAACGGACATCAAGATTGCTCGGCGCTTTAGTACGAAAACGCTCACCAATGTCTGCCATATGGTGCCGATTTTGGGCGAATTACGAGGTACGGGTGCGAGAGACGGCGATGAAAGCATTACTCCCCTTTTACTTTTAAATGGTCGTCATGGGCAGATCACCCCCATTGATATCTTTGCCAATGTCGGGAACTTCAATGCCGTAATTGTGGGCTCTTCAGGGTCAGGCAAAAGTGCACTCACCAACGACTTGATCACAGGTAACTTGGGTACCGGTGGCAAAACGTATGTGATTGACGTTGGCGGGTCGTATAAAAAACTTGTTCATCTTTTAGAAGGTCAATGGATTGAGTACACAAAAGAGCATTACTTGGTGATCAATCCCTTTGAACTCATCCGTGACATTAAAGAAGACATGGGATTTTTAATCCCGATTCTTGTTGAAATGACCTCTCCCAATGAAGGTCTCTCTGACTTTTTGTTAAGTGTGCTTCAAGCACATGCTTTGCATGTCTTAACGAAAGCGAAGAACACGAATGTCACGCCGGAGATCACCGATTTAGTTAGAAGTTTGCGCCGTGGCATTGCCGATCCTGATGCCATCATTGAAGGGAAGGTTCTGACACCTGACAGCCGGATTTTGGATTTAGCGACGCAATTGGCACCCTACTCCCGTCATGGCATTTACGGTCATTACTTTTGTGGAAAAAGCACCGTGAACTTTACGTCCAACTTCATGGTTTTAGAGCTTGAAGGGTTAAAGAGCAGAAAGAGTCTGCAGAGCGTGATTTTGCTTTGCCTCATTTTCTTAATTACTCAAGACCTAACACAAGGCGATTTATCGCAACGCAAGATGGTTGTAATTGATGAGGCGTGGGACTTATTGTCACATCGCCATGCAGCAAGCTTTATTGAAAACGGTTATCGCCGTGCGCGAAAACAAAACGCAGCGTTCATCACGATTACGCAATCCTTTGAAGACTATTACAAAAACGAAACGGCCAAAGCAACGCTTGCCAATGCTGACTTGCGTTTCATTTTGCGTCAAAAATCGGAATCGATTGCCTTTTTGGAAAAAGAGAAAAAAGTTGTCTTCTCCCCTTGGGAGATGCGTGCCATTAAATCCCTTCGCATGGAAGAAAACGCCTATGCGGAATGCCTCTTTATGAGTCCGACGACGCCACCTGCGACTTTGCAAATCCGTTTTGATGATTTCTCACGCCTTTTGTATTCAACCAAAGCCACCGACATGGCTCGAATTGAGCACGCCATGAAGCAGGGCATGACGTTAACGCAAGCCATTTTTTCTCTCATTCATAAACACTAAAAAGAATTAAACATGACGAACGAATTTCATCACCATCCTGATCACGACGGGTTTGCGATCGATAATGCCCTTCCCGTGGGCGAACACTGGTTTGAAGTGAAAAACCCCTTTGAAGACAAGATTGCCAAACACAAGGGACTCAAGCGTGACATGAAAACACCGGCTCAGAAAAACGCCGAACGTAGAGAAGTGCGCGCCGCTCAAAAGGCCTCCCCTTATGTTCAGGTGAGCCTACAGCACGATCGCACTTATCAGAAAAAACTCAATGCTATTTTGAAAGGGTAAAAATCATGCATCGTCTTTCTTTAAATTTATCGGTAAAGACTCTGACCATTTTGAGTCTTTTAAGTGTCGCACTCAGTTTAGTGGCGTTGACACTTAGCCTTACCCATCGTTTTCAATCCCCGATGCCCGTCTTTGCCGTGGTGGATACGCAGTCCGTCATTGAAAGTCAGAAAGTGCTTTGGTTGCGAGAGCTCAATAATCTTGGTCAAACAAAAGAAGCTTATGCGTCTTTTTTACAATAATCTCAGCGATTCCCTCAAAAAATGCAAGAAGCACTTCAAATATTAAGTCAGAAGCACAACGTCATTCTTCTAAATCAAGGTGTTTTAGCAACACAAAACACACAAGATTTAACGCCGGAACTCTTTGCACTCTTAGAGATTGAACCACAAGCCGCAAGTACGGCCCGTGCGCTTTTGCAACGTCAGACTTTCGGTCTTTCCAAGTAATGATCATGAACCAATTACACTCAAATGCCCGTCAACTCGGACGTACCTTACTCATCATTGGCCGCCGTTACGGCCTATGGATCGGTCTGTTCTTAAGCCTCATTTTTTGTTTGACGAGTCGCTATCAATTGGCACTTAACGTCACACATAGCCTCCCTCAAACTCTATTTTTGATTGAGAAGAAAAATCACAACGTGACTCGCGGAGATTACATGGCATTTTTTTGGGTAAAGGGTGGCCCCATTCCCAACGGCATCGTTGTGATTAAAGAAGTGGTGGGCGTAGCCGGTGACAGAGTTGAACACCGACAAAAGAAAGATGGATTATGGGTTGAAATCAACGGTAAAGCGATTTCTCTTATCAAACCGTTTGCTCGAAGCGGCGCTGTTCTTGTTCCCAGCACCACAGGGATGATTCCTGAAAAGCATTACTTTGTCCATGCGCCACACCCGGATAGTCTCGATAGCCGTTATGCCTTAACGGATTTTGTGAATCATGCCCAAATAGTAGGGCGAGCAATTCCCCTTTTCTGAAGAACACATGATGAAGAATTCTTTATTAGTCGCTATTCGTCAAATGATCCTTGTTGGATCGTTATGGTTGACGACACCTTCAGCGTGGGCTTTAGGGACGTCATTGGGGCCCGTTTATCCCATTCTTGAACCCAATCTTTTAGAGATGCTTCAAGTACACGCTCGTGAGTCTGAAAAAGAAACCCGTAGGCGTCAACTTCAAGCGCAGGAACAAATACAACGTTGGGCAACGAACCCGGTAGGAAAAGCATTCCCAGTCGCCGCGAACGGTTTGCATGAATCACTTCCGATCTCAAGCCCCTTGGCGATGATTGACGAAACTTATCGTCGAGACTGGCTTTTTATTGATGCTAATGATCAAACACAAGTGTTGCTCGCTAAACTCTTTCTAAAACGTTGCGATAACGCCGCTCACTGTCGCGTCATCTTAACCGCGGGCCCCTTGGGAAAAGTGCAAGAAGAACTTCAATCCCGTCTTTGGTTTGATCAAGGAGCAAGACTCTCCTCTCGATTAAAGATTGACGTGGTACCAACCCTTGTTACTTTTAAACGTACCTCGATTGAAAAGATCTCAGCTCCCGCAAAAACCTTTCCTTTAAAGCGCTTTTTAAAGGAAAACTCAAAGTGAAAAAGTGGCTTTTTTACTTCTTCTTTTGCGTGGCGACATTGTATTCAAATAATGCTTTTGCTAACGGCACCTGTCAGGGACGCATCACCAATCCCGTCACGGATGTGTGTTGGGAATGCGTCTTTCCCATCACGCTTGGCAATAACGTGAGTCTTTCCAACGGGAAATTTCTAGATGTCAAAACCGATGCCGATCCCTTTTGCGCTTGCGAAGGCAAGGTTTCCATCACCATGGGGCTAAATATCGGATTTTGGGAGCCAATCCGCACGATTGAAATTGTGCGTCGCCCCTTTTGTTTTCTCAGTTTGGGTGGTCTTCAATTAACCGATAGCCATTGGGCGCCGGCGCACGGTCGCACCCCCAACGCCAAAGCCCGAAGCCATCGCACAAGCTTTTATCAAGTGCATTGGTACCACACGCCTTGGCTTTATCTTTTAGAACTGCTATTGGATACTCGCTGCTTAGAACAGTCCCCTTGGGATTTGGCCTACATGACCGAACTCGATCCCCTTTGGGATGATGCTTTAACGAGCTTTCTCTTAAGTCCTGACGTTGCGCTTTTTGCCAATCCCGTGGCCGTGGGCGCTTGCGCCATGGATTGCGTTGCCGCCTCCACCCATCTTCCCATGAATTCACTTTATTGGTGCGGCGGTTGCGCAGGCTCCATTTTCCCGTTAACCGGGTGGGTCGCCAGTCACATCACGTCAGAGCAAGCCTTTAGTCTTCTCATTCAGCGCTTCACGATGAAGATGCACCGTGAGGGACTTCTTTGGCGTCAATGGGGCAAAGACGGTCAATGCGCTCCGCAATTGGAGTGGACCATGACAAAAGACGTCTATCGCACCCAAATGGTTTGGCCTTCTCGTCAAACACAAGGCCGTTGTTGCCGACCTTTTGGAGAGGAAACGGCTTCCTTTGCTTTAGGGGGTACTACTCCGTTGCTCACTGGTGAAGACGGAGCCTACCTCGTTTGGCGTCGAAAAGACTGTTGCCAAGGCATGAATCTCGGAGCTCAAAAATGAAGCGATGCTCTCTATTAAAGACGAAATATTTTTGTCCCTTTTTGATGGGATTGGTCTCATCCGTTTCAGTTGCGCAGATTCCTAATCAAGTACAGAAAAGTGAAGGTGATATCCGACGGAGCATTGAAAAAGCTCAAGCGATTTTACAAACGATGGATGAAACGAAAGAGTCAACCTCCATTGACCTTTTTGTGGCAATTTCAAAAAGCATGCCCCAAACATCTTTAGAGCGTTTGGCTCGAGATGCCGCCCAAGCTCAAGTTCCGTTGATCCTTCAAGGCGTGGGCACGAAACCAGAAAAAAACACCATCGGTAAAACCGTTCTTGAAACCTATGGTCGGCACTGGATTGCCCGTCATATGGAAGATTGGGCATTTGTCACACAAACGAGAGCGACGCTTCAAATTGATCCGACTCGCTTTAAAGCCGCAGGGATTCTTGATGTTCCTCAAGTCATCGTGATGCGCCACTGTGAAAATCGTGGGCAATGTCAACAAAAACCCACATGGATTCTTCGTGCTCGAGGCGATGTCACGTTGGATTATGCGTTGGAGTATTTACTCGCCACCCTGCCAGAGGAAGGTTTACCCGAAAACGACGCAGAAACTGTCAAAGCCAAACTTCAAAAGGCCTTAGCTCGTTTACGAAAGGAAGATATGCAATGAAAGCAAAACTCTTTCTTTTGATCTGCGCTCCCGTTGCTGCCTTTGCTATCACCGTTGAAGAAGCGGCTCAAGAGGCCTCTAAAGTGACAACGCCATCCTATGGGGAGATGCTTACGCATGAAAATCGCGTCAATACTCTCCCGACGGATGCTCTGGGTGATACAGAAAGCCTAGAAAATCTGAAAGGCGAAGATGGCATGGGGGACATCTTTTCACCGGCCACCAACAAAACGCAAAACTGCATGACGTTAGGTGACCCAGAATGTTTGGCCATTCAAGTGGTCAAAGGCAATGCCAATCAAGTGCCCACATTGGATGAGACAACCAAAAATGAAATTCACGAAGGGTACAAAGACATTATTGATAATGCCAATGATTTAACCGAAGGCGGAAGCGATTTGGTGTCCTCTGAAATTCGTTGCGAAACGGTAACCACCGTCATTCCGGGGCGTGAACAATTAGAAGTGTGTGATGAAGGACTTCTTTTTGAAAATGTTGCGTGCACGCAAGGTTGGGAAATGAGTAAGGAATTAAAAATTCTTTACCACTGCTCGACTTTGCAAAATGCCGTTCAAAAAGAATGCACCATTGTCAAACAAGCGGTGGGACACAAAGAAAATATTGTCTCGTGCTTAGCAACACCCGCTCAAACCGAAGAAAAAGTTTGCCGTTTTATGAACGATGCCACCGTCACTCAAGTCTTTCCGTATCAGTGCGAAGTGCATCAAACGCAAACCAAAGAGAAAAAGTGCATCCGAACGCTCACTGTTGATGTAGTGCAGGGCTGCTCCACTTCGTATCAATCCAGTGCTTCTCTTGAAGTCTTTAAAGAGGTGGGGTACACAGCGTCGAACCGTTACCAAACCATGCATCTCACGCAATACTGTCGAGAGCCTTTCCGTGGACTTTTAATTAAGTTTGGGAATAAGACGCTGGGTTCCTTCCCTTCGGTTCCGTCAACGGTGAATGCAACCTACATCTTGGATTTTGTCTTTACGCTAGAAGAAGACAGGGGCGAATACCTAATTACGGCTACGAATATCGACAAGGGCTTGGGCACGCGTGTTGTCACCGTGCGTCAACCCAAACTCTCGGTCAACCCACAGCAAATTGATCGATGGGAAGAATCATGCCAGTAGTGCTTCCCTTGATTTGCGTTGGACTTTTATTGTCGTCAACCTTCGTTCTAGCAAACACTTGCACCGTCACGTCTCAAACCTGTACGCAAGGTGCTGAGATGCGACTGATCAACGGCATTGCTGTTTATCGCGATTGTTGGCAGTGGCAAGAAACAAAACGTTGTGAAGTGGGAGAAATGCAAAACTTCTGCGAACCGTTAGAAAACGCCGCTTGCGAAGAAAAAAGTTCGATCTGTAAAGACAGCGCAGCGCCAGGGGAATGTTCCATCGAACAAAAAACATTTACCTGCAATGAGGCTTTAAGTCCCTTACCCGAAGGTATTTCAGCGTTACCCATTGAAACGACCGTGACAGATCATTGGGTTGCGGTGAACGATTGTGCTTTTTCAGACAATTGCCAAACACCGATTGAAGTGTGCACAAAGCCTGATGAGGTTCGGGAGATTAATGGCGTAACGATCACCCTTGCTTGTGGAGAAAAAGAAAAACGCTCGGAGTGCGAAGTGACACCGGCTAATCCCTCGTGTTCGCTCTTACAGAATGCATGGTGCAATGTTCAAAAATCAGAAACACCTTTCCCCTGCCATGAAAACATTGCCTTACCCGCACATCCTGACATTGCATTAGTGGATACGCGTGACATCTTGGATCGTATTGAGGTAGTTGAAGATACGTGTTCAAGTTTGGCAACTTGCGAAATCAAAGACCAGCAATGCGTCGCTTATGATGAAATCTTTAAAGAGGTTTGCGTCAATGAAACTCAGACTCGTTTGTGCAATGGTGTAAGTGATTCCAATGCTTGTCAAGCTTTAGAAAACTTGGGGTGTCACGAGGAGGCTCCAGTCTCGGAGACACTCAAAGCTTATGCCTGCACATCGGAACTGACACCCGTTCCACCTCACATCACAGAAATGGAGCGTGAGACTCAGTACACCGATATGACACCCACAGATACGTGTCCCGACAAGGCGAATGTCGCCTTTGCTCAAAAGAAACCGAACCGTTGTGAAATAGGAGAAGAAGTCTGCGTGGAAGGGCCTGAAACGCGCATCGTTGATGGAGAGCCTATCTACAAAGATTGTTGGAAAACGAACCTCACCTATGTTTGTGCATCAGAGACGGACAATCAATATTGCGAAGTGCTTGAGTCCGATCCTTCGTGCGCACTGCAATCGAGCACCTGTTTAGTGACAGGTGCCGATGGAAAATGCGAGCTCACCACTCACACCTTTGCCTGTAAAGAACGCGAAGATGAAACCGTTACTCAAGAAGTGTGCACGCAAACCGTGTGTCAATTCGGTCTTTGCACGAGTAAAGATGAAGAAGCAAATCAAAAACTCACCGATACCTTAAGCAAACTCGAACTTGCCCGACAAGCGGCTGTTTACGGTGACTACGACAATTTGAGATTTTTCTCAGGTGAAACCAATACTTGCCGAAACAAATTGGGCGGTGTTTCTTGCTGCCAAGGCAAAGTGAGAGGCGATACGACCAACAGTGCGAAACTCAATGCTTCCTATATTTTCGCGAAAGACGTCGCCCAAGAAACCATTAAAACCTTAGGATCGCCTTTCGTCAACGATATCCTTGCTAATCACAAAGATTTGGCTGACATTGTGACTCGCCTCTATGGAGAAGTCGCCATGGACGCCTACTCCCCGTCTTTGTCCTATTACGGTTTGACCGTTTCTTACGGCGCAAGCGGTCTGCAATTTAGCTTCAGTCCCTCAACTTTTTTTGCCATGGTCGCTTTAGAAGTAGCTGCCGACTACCTCTCGTGCACGCAAGAAGAGCAAGCGTTGCAACTTAAACGCGGCTCTGACCTGTGCCACTACATCGGAAGTACTTGCACGGAATACAACCTTGGGCACTGTCAAACAAAAACCGAAGTGCACTGCTGTTTTAACTCCGGCCTTGCTCGAATCGTTCAAGTCGCTGCTCACGAACAACTGGGGCTCACGTGGGGAACGCCGCAACATCCCAGTTGCCTAGGGCTCTCTGCTCATGAATTTGCCCAAGTGGATTTGAGCAAAGTGGATCTCTCAGACCTTTTAGCGGCAATGAGTTCTTCAGCTTCTACCCCTGATGCGGAACGCGTAAAAACTCGAACCCTTAATCGCCAACAAACCATTAGTCCCAAAAACCCATATGCGCCCATGCCTGAAAAGGACGGTGTATGTGCGGGTAACGCTTGTTAATCGTTATGAACCCCTTAAAACTTAAAAAACATTGGCTGATAGCCACTTTGTCTTTAATCGCTGCGCAAGGTGTGACCTATGCTGCTAGCGATAATTTCTGGCAAGAAGATGTATGGACGAGTGACACTCGAGGCTTTTTTTACTATGGCCCCGAAGACAACGAAGGTAAAACAAAAGACCGGAAACTCTCCCAAATCACCTCCTTGGAAGACCTTCAAAAGGAAGCGCAGGCCCGTCTTGCACGAGCCGTCATGAGCCCCTCGAAAGAAACACTTTCAAGCTACTTGGATGTGAACCACTTTATGCTCGAGAAATCGAACACCTTTGCTAAAACGTGGCAACAAACGCTTTGGGGCTTACCGCAATTTGATCAAACGGTAACCTTCCCCAATGCTAACTTTGCGCAAGTGGCTCTCAAAGAAAACAAATCTAAAGAGAAGCAATCTCGGCTCTTGGCTTTGAGGGATCGTTACGCCCTTTTGTTTGTTGTTCAAGAGGGTTGTTCCTTCTGCGAAGTGATGGCACCGGTGAGTCGCTTTTTAGAAGAAACGCACGGCATTAAAACATTGCCCATCTACATTGGCAATGCTCAACCCGCCTCGTGGCCCAATGCCCTACCCGATAACGGCATTTTGCGTCAATTATCTGAAAAAACGCAGACGACGATTACACAGACACCTGCCATTTTTGTTGTCGCTCAATCCGGCGAAGCCCGATTGATTGCCTCAGGCGCCCTTTCGGCCGATGAACTCATTAACCGCTTCTTAGCCTCTGTTAAGTCAAACTAAAAACACAATGAAAACGCTCTTGATCAAACCCCTTTGTTTATCTCTCTTGGCCCTTGGTGTGACATCTAGTGCCCAAGCTCACTTCATTGAAGACTTTTATCATGCGGCTGCCTCTCAGGGTAATGTCACGGCAGCGGGCATTCATGAAACCGCAGGACTAAAAGTCGTTACGGGCGGAGGTTACGTCTTTAAAGCCCCTCGAAACGATTTCACGCCCTTTCACTATTCGCCTCCGAAACTTTCTGCCGGTTGTGGCGGGATTGATTTATTTATGGGTGCTTTCAGCATTCCCAGTAAAGACGAGTTTGTGAATTACCTTAAAGCCATCGGCTCATCACTCCCCGGCCTTGCGTTTCAATTGGCGCTTCAAACTTTGTCGCCAGACCTATCTGAACAAGTAACAAGCTTTCGTGATTTGATACGCGAGTACGGTGCGCATTTTCAAGATTCATGCTCAGCTGCTCAAAAGATTTTGGATATGACGGGAGCCCAAGGCTACATGGAAAAGTTAAAGTATTCGACGGCTAATAGTCTTCGAGAACGAGGCATTGTGAGCGATGCCTATGAAGCGACCGAGAAAACCCGTGCCAACGGTTCTGTTCTTTTTGACTACGCTCCTACCCGTAAAGACACGGGAGGAAACGTTATCGATGCTCCGCAACTCAATTTAACGTGGTCATTACTGAACGGGGGACAGCTGACATCGAGTTATCCGAAAGAACTTAAAGAAGTGATGATGACACTCGTGGGGACCACGATTTATGTCAAAACCGGCGAAGGCGCAGACGCCGTGGCGCAGTCGCGCCTCATCATGGGAGAAGATATCGCCACAACCCTTTTAGGAAGTATTGACAGCGTGTCGTTGACGGACGCTTTGCGTCTGACGTGTTCCGACACGGATCCCCAATGTTTAACCCCTCGTCGTATTGTGATGGATGACATCAATTTAACCTACGAGATGTGGCAGGCAGCCAAGCGCTATCAAAACGCCTTGTTATCACGCAATCCCAATTTAGTTACAGATGACGATGTCCTTTTATTGGGTTCGGTGACAACCATTCCTCTTATCACGATTATCAACACGGTGACGAGCCGCCGATACATGGGTTTTGCCGATGACATCTTGCGTGTTTATGTGGAAGCGGCAGCCTTTGAAGCGATTGTCAGAGCGCTTGAACAACTCACCATTGATATCGAACGCACCGTGACAGCATCGAGCGCCTCGACCGTATCAACGCTTAATGAAGAGCACGCTCAAGCCTTGGTAGCTCGTATTCATAATGTCAGAGGCGACCTATCCTCTCGCGCCGACAAAATCTATCAACAGATGGCACGTACTCACTCGTTTATTGAGCAAATTGAACACATTGAGCGAAGCCTTTTGGGCAATGCTGCTTACCAAATGAGTGAACGATTGAGTCTTACGGGAGGGAAGTAGATATGACTTTTCAGTTTTATGCGTATTGGAACGGCGCTCAAATCCGTGACATTTTAGAAGCCATGGTCGTGATTGTGGGAACGGGAGACTTTTTCGGTCTTCTTAAATCTGTCGCTTTAGCAGGATTTTTATCGGTTATTACTGTTGCCGCCCTTCGCTACAAGGGGCTTGAAGTGATGAGTTTTTTCATCGCGGTTTTGCTTTTTTATACCGTTACCATCGTCCCCAAAACAACGGTCATTGTCAGAGACGATCGAGCCGCGCAAGTCTATCCCGTTGATCACGTACCGCTCGGTTTAGCCTTTCTTGCGGGCACCACTTCTCACGTCGGACATTGGCTAACGGAGCAGTTTGAAACGGCCATTGCCTCTGCCGACGCTGAACGTTTTTCGCGTTTCGGCATGGTGTTCCCCCAACGCGCCGTGAGCGCTTTATTAGCTGCCGGCCCCGTGACACCTCAAGGCAGACTCTTAATCTCAGGGTTTAATCGCCACTGCGTTGTGCCGGAACTCGTCGACTATCCCAATAAACTCAATGCATTGGTAGCAAGCGGCAACCTTTGGGGAACGATCTCAACGAACGGTTGGGTCAATCCCGCTCGTCGAACGCCGGATGAGGACGGAAGGCGGATTACTTGCGACGTTGCTGTCACCGCTGTTGAAACTTACTTAAACCAAGAGGAAGTTCCTGCGATTGAAGAGCGCCTAGCTATGAAACTTGTTCCTGATCACGTAAATCCCGGTGCGGTCATCGCGTCAGCACTTCCGCAATCAGAAACCGTGCTCTTAGGGCTTTCTCAAACGCTATCGAGTTCCATTAAGCATTCGGTATTTATGAATACGTTGGACGATGACCTCTCGCAAGTCGCTGCGTTATCGAAAAACCCTTTAGCGGTAGCAACGAAACTAGCTAAAGCACAAGGCAACCTCGCCAGTGAACTAAATTACCGAACGATGTCACAAATCGCACAAGATGCGCTACCCAAGGTCAGAAATGCTTTGCAGTTTGTGATTTTGGCAGCCTTTCCCTTGATTCTCATTATGGTCGTTGCCACGGGACACATGGCCGCTTCCATTTTGCGTAACTACCTGACTCTTTTGATTTGGATTGAACTTTGGGCACCGATTTCATCCGTGATTAATTACTTGATGATCCATGTTGATGCTCACCCTATGAATCAAATCATTCAGCAATACGGGGCTAATTCCATCATGGCCGCAACACTCATTCGCGAAACGGGTGCAAGTTCACAAGCCATAGCGGGGTACTTAATGATTTTGGCCCCCGTTATTGCATTTGCGATTGCCAAAGGATCAGACATTGCCAGCGCTCAAATGGTGGGTTCCATGATGGCGCCCGCACAAAGCGCTGCCCAATCTCAAGGGTCAACCTTAGCTCAAGGCAATATCACCTTGGGTAACAGCTCGTGGGGCAACGTTTCTACCAATAACATCAACGGAAACAAATCTGATCTTTCAACCTCTTTCATCGACTCCTCAATGATGCGAACCGCGTCTGCCTATGGTTCAATCACTCGAAATGGAGACGGTACTGTTACCGGCATGAGTGCAACGGAAATTTCAACGGGTGTGAATTCAACGATGGGATTGGGAGAAAGCAACTTCTTAGGTAAGAATTCAGCAACGACAAACACGATGAGCTACAGCGACGCCGTGAATGGCCTGCATCAGTTCATGACACAAACAACGGATAAGTCGATGGCTGGTTTTACCAACCAATTAAACACCGAAATTAGCCGTAGTCACGGATTGTCAGAACGAAGTTCAGAAAGTGAATCGGTCGGGCAATCGATGAGCGTTGGCAAGTCGACATCGTTGAGCGAACAAATGAATAATTCACAAGGTTTATCAATTGAAACTCAAACTGCCTTGAATGCATCAGAGGAGAAAAACTCTGATTATTTAGAGAAACTTCTTGGGCTTTCTACAAAGAAGGCCTCTAGTTTTGCAGAACTTTCTGCCACTGACTCTTCGAAACTGAATACGAGCGCAAAGAATAACTCGGCTGATAATTCTGAAAATCAATCGGATTGGTCGGGTTCCATTTCCGCATCCATAAATACAGCGCAAGATCTTACTGACACCATCACTCAACAATCAAGTACAACCAATCAAACACAAAAGCAAAGTGCGTATCAGACACTATTGTCAGCAACAAGACAAATTGCAGCGACAACAAAAGATGCTGGCATTCGACAAGCTGCAGAAACATTTGAATCTCAGTTAACGGCTGCCTATCAATATTCAATGTCTTCAAGTTTTAACCAAACGGCTTCCACTTCCGCTGGAGAGCAGATGGCTCAAGTCAGTCAACAAGATATTCGCACATTGATGAATGCTAATCCTGAAGCCATGCTTAAAGCCATTGATACGTTTGGCTCTCCCGAGAGAGCACAATCAGCCCTATTTCATAGTGCTGCAGCTCGTAGTGCTTTTGCGCAATCATTGCAGAACGAACAGTTGCAAACTCCTTACCGTCCTGAGGCAACTTTACCATTAACGCTCACGCAAATTGATCAAATGGCAAAGACGGGACAACAAGCGACACTTTCTGATTTCGAGCAAAAGTTTGAGCAATCAACCATCGATAACAACACCGTGGCTATGGGTGTACAAGCAAAAACCATTCATCAACCCGTAGGGTCTGAACCGGATATTCACGCGATTAAAAATATCGCGGATCAAAAACGCGAAACCTTTGCTACGAATGCAAACCGTGAAGAAAACGACTTGTTGCTTCAAAGAGGAAATACGCGCTCTGCAGCAGCGCTGTATTCAGAAAAAGAAAGAGGACTATCTACCGTTATAGGCAACGCATTTCTGGGGGGCTTCCCTTATAGCTCACCTCACAGTTATGAAGAAAAGCTTGATCGTACAGCCCAAAACTCAAGCAGTGACGAACGTGCACTGCTAGAACTTGGGCAACAGGATAAGACGGTTCGAATAAATGACTTTGAACGGGCGATTCAGTCAAGTCGAGAACTCGAAACGAGCACTACATCACATAAGTAATGCCCGTTTTGAGTGATTAAAAACGACGACCGCATCGATAACCGTGAGAGATATATCGACTTCGACAATACCGTAAAGAACGGATACGTCTTCTTCTACAACTCGAAGGGCGTTCTTGTGCAAACCTGACTATCGGATCAACGAACAGTAAATAACACGTATTTAACGCTTCTTCCTTTGAAACCTTTGTGTTCAGTATTGCATTGACATAAGGGTCTTCATGCACAGGAGGAACGATTAAGAACGTCACGACACGGTTCTTTAAATTTTTAAAACAAGAGGTAATAGACATGATTAACTCACTAAAAACGAAAAACACAAATTTCAACTTAAGGGCCCATGAGTTGAATCATTTATCGATATCTTAAAGAGTCGATAACTCGTTTTTCCAATGAATTTTATCTATCAAAATCAATGAGCCATTTCATACAGTCTATGAGCTTCATTGCAAGTTTTTTAAGCAAATAACAAAATTTCACTTATGGCAAAAATATCAAATTTCGGCATGCATACCGCGTATTTATTGGGTTTCGAGAAAATCGCTGATGTCAGAGGCATTTCCTCTGTCGTGAGCCTCTTCGAAAACCGAATGATCCTCTCGGGGATTTACCTCCAAATTCGACCCGATCGCCACGTTTATATTGGTAAAACCAGCAACATCATCAGACGCTTTGAACGTCACTTACAAAATGGTGTTGTGATAGAAGAGTTGGCATTTATGCCAATGCACCTAAAATTTTTGGATAAAAAAGAAAAAGACATCATCGCTAAGGCCGAGCGCTATGGAATTGCGTTGGATAATCTCTTATTGGTGGAAACACCTTGGCGCTCACAACAAAAATTTCAAGACTTGATTTCAGACATTGAGGTTGAAAGTTGGTTATCTGAAAATCACGAAGCAGAACCTCAGCGAAATCATCTGAAAGAAATATTCGATCAAATGTCACCGGGACTGCGACAGCAATTTAATCTGGCAAAAGCACAACCCGTCTTTAATCAAGTATTGCCATTGGCAAAGCATTTCGTTCAAACGTTCATTTTGAAACCTGAAATCACCGTTGGTACTCTTTGGAGTGCTGATGCGTATTGCATTGATCAAACCCAACGTTTTTTGCCTTTAATACGTTTGCATGCCGGAACTCAAACTTTAATGACCGTCGGATTTTATCGAACCATTCCCCATGAACCTTGGATGCAAGTGTTGTGTTCAATAGAAGCGCTCACTCAATATGACATTTCAGTGGAGGAGATTTCTCAAGCATTCCCCTATTTATTGATTGAGGAAGAAGAAGGATTTGTTCGATTTAATACTCATGCAAGAATGATGACGCCCGTCTTAAATGAACTCAAGAAACCAATACGTATTACCGCAATAAACGCACTGCGAAAAAACCTTTTGCAATCCGGTAACCCTGCTTTGCATTACCTGTTGGTTTAATTGAATTTTCTTTTGATAATGGCCTACTCAAATCAAATTGAATAGGCCATTTTAGAAGCTTCGATTAGAAGAAATTAGCGTTCAATCTCATAGGGCCAATCGATAATTCCGCCCATGTCATAGACCGTTTCAAAACCCAATTGATGAAGTTTCGCTTTCGCGGACTTCGTGCGAACACCTGATCGACAATAAATGACCAACGGACGAGTTAAATCCTTGGGTAACTTCGGATGCATAACATCACCTGAAATATCATCATTATCAATCAAAATAGCACCTGGGATGTGACCCGCTTCGTATTCTGGGGCATGACGCACATCAAGAAGCGTTACTTTGTCGCCCAATTCTTCAAGAAGTTTCTTACCTTCTTTTGCACTAATTAACATGGCCAGATTCCTACTTAAACTTCACTTTCAAAACGCCCACTCCTTGTACGCCACCTTCAAGGACATCACCCAAATGAATCGTACCGATACCAGCAGGCGTGCCCGTCATGATTAAATCACCGGCCTTTAATTCATAAAGCGTCGAGAGATAACTAATGATTTCAGGTACCGTCATAATCATTTCAGCGGTCGTTCCTTCTTGGCGTTTTTGATTATTGACGTAAAGCCAAACCTTCATCGGTTCATTATCAGGCGTACGTGCTGCGGGTTTAATCGCAGTCATTGGCGCCGATTCATCAAAGCCCTTGGCCGTATCCCAAGGTTGTCCCTTAGCGCTACTGGCACGTTGCAAGTCACGACGCGTTAAATCCAAACCACTGGCATAACCCCAAACGTAGTCCATCGCCTCTTCTACGGGGATATTTCTACCACTCTTACCAATGGCCACCACCAATTCGATTTCATGCTGAAGATCTTCCGTTGCTACAGGGAAATCCAATTCCAACGTTTCATTTTCAGGGGCGTAGACCGCAGCATCAGCAGGTTTTAAGAAAATGCTGGGAGGCGTCTTTTCACCCAATGCGGCGTTCACTGCTGCATAGTTACGAGCTACGCCATAAATACGATGAATCGGGAAATATAAGTCCTTTTCACCATCAACAGGAATGACAGCTTGAGCGGGAGGAGCGAACAAAAACGACATGATGATTCTCTCTCTAAAATAATTGAACGACTTAATTATACGTTTTAGACACAGGGGACAAATACGAAAAAGGACCAGTCTTGTTACTGATCCCTCTTCGATATCTCACTATATTACTCTGCGTCGCGAACAGGCTTAACCGGATTAGGCAAACCTCGAAGCCAAAGATAAATCTCGTAGATGTAACCGCTGATGGCGTAGCCACAGAACAAGATAAAGAGTGATAAGGTCGGATTGCTGGAGAAGGCAATCAAGAGAGCACTTGCCACCAACACAACCCAGAACGGGATCGTGCGGACAAAGCCCATGTTCTTGCCGCTAAAGAACGGTGCATTGGAAACCATCGTGACACCGGCATAGATCGACAAGGCAGCCGTGATTTGGGGAACGTATTGCGTCATCCAGGGCGAGATTTGACCGGCAGAAGCCAACCAAACGAAACCCATCACCAATGCAGCACCGGCGGGGCTTGCCAAACCTTGGAAAAAGCCCTTATCAATCACGCCGATATTGGCGTTAAAGCGAGCCAAACGAATGGCGGCACCGGCGCAATAAATGAAAGCAGCGGCCCAACCGAAGTTGCCTAAATCCTTTAAGGCAAATTCGTAGGCAATCAAAGCCGGACAGACACCAAAAGCCGTCATGTCTGCAATGGAGTCAAACTGTTCACCAAAAGTACTTTGCGTGTGCGTCAAACGAGCCACGCGACCGTCCATACCGTCTAAAAGCATGGATAAGAAAATTACGGCAGCAGCAATGCCAAAGTCACCGGCCATCGCTT
The DNA here is from genome assembly GCA_902477615.1 of uncultured Sutterella sp. Lineage (GTDB taxonomy): Bacteria > Pseudomonadota > Gammaproteobacteria > Burkholderiales > Burkholderiaceae_F > Aphodousia. The sequence goes on along the minus strand of CABSHY010000005.1, from coordinate 4,209 downwards.
GAGCCACGCCCCAAAAGGCACAGAAAAGCGAAGCCATCGTAAAGGAGTTCGGCAACAAGTAAATACTGCGAGCACGAGCTTCCTTAATGCGAGCTTGCATATTGGTGCGTGCAGAACGACGAATCTTTCTCATGATTAAACAGAGTCCTTTTTTAATTATTCTTTAAGCCTTGGGGGCTAACTTGGCCAAAACCGTTTCGGTACCTAACACCTTTTCACCAATCGTCACGCAAGGCGTGGCGTCCAAGGGAAGGTAAACGTCAACGCGACTACCGAAACGAATAAATCCATAACGTTGGCCTTTGTGAAGTTCATCACCCTTTTGCACGTAGCAAAGAATACGGCGAGCGACAAGCCCTGCCACTTGGACAAACGTAATACGAGTGCCGTCATCTAAACGGGCAATCACAGCATTGCGTTCATTTTCCGTGCTGGCCTTATCCAAGTCAGCATTAAAGAACTTACCGGGATAGTATTGAACATCTTCAATCACACCGTTCACGGGAGAGCGTTGGCAGTGAACATTAAAGATGTTCATGAAAACGCTAATCATCAACGCATTTTCTTGCGTATAAGGATTGACCGTTTCTTCAACCTTAATCACACGACCGTCAACAGGGCAAATAACGGCATCAGCCATAGCCGGCACTTCACGAGCCGGATCACGGAAGAATTGGGTAACCAAAATGAAAAGGACCCACAACACCGCAGCAATAAAGCCAAAACCCACAAAGGACGTCCACAAAGCAGCCAACAAAAATGTCGCTGCAATAAAAGGCCAACCCTCACGGGCTAAAATCGGATGAGGATAGTTCGGATTCACTTCTATTTGCTCCACGAACAATAAGACAATTTAATGTATTTTACGCTATTCATCTAACTAACTGTTTCTCCCTAAAACAAAACACCATCTCTTTCTTAGATATTTGTCCTAACTCAAACGATATGTAACAAATATGGCTACCAAAGTCTCAGACCTCAATAGCCACTTATCGCATTGATCATTTATCGCTTGATCAACACATCCGTTGTCACCGTCATATTCAAAGTACTGTTCCCAGCCTCAATTTCAGGAGCGACAGCTGCACCATCCATCATCTTGGCATTGGCTCGCATAAGAGCGTATTCTGAACGCGGAATCATTCCTGTACTAAATCGCAAATTTTGCATTTCAACTTTCTTTGCTTCACGGCCCAATGAGTCAGCCACCCACGTTGCACGTTTTGTTGCATCATTAATAGCCATACGCACAAGCTTTTCATCGTAAGTGGTTCGGGCTTTTTCTGAAACACTGAACGTTAATTGATCAAGTTCTAAGCGACCGCTCAATTTTTCTACAACAACAGGCACTTGAGCAACATCATTTGCTTTAACAGAAAGGCTTTGCATTACACGCCAAGCAATAATCTTCGGTGCCTTTTCGCCTTTCGTTTCACTATAAACGGGATAAGAGTTAAAACCTTGTGTCTGAAGTTCTAGCCCTGCATTTAAAGATTTAAGCGTTTCAGCACCCGCATTCATTGTCTTGATAACTTGAGCTGTGGCATCTTTTAATGTCGATGCTTGAGCCTGCGTGCGCCAATACATTTGTGCTTGATCATTAGGAACGACCAATGAAGCCGTCCCGACAACTGATAAAGTGACGCCTTTTTGTTGCAACTGAACGCCATTCAGATCATTTGCCACAGCAACAGACATAACACTTGTTAGTGCGGTGGCGACAACTAATGGTTTAATAGATGACATCTCTTACTCTCCAATACAAAATAACCTGTTATTCTTTAAGTGTAAGCACTATCTATCGGTTAAAATATTAAATCTTATTAGTAAGTGTGACAGTTTTTAAGAATTTAAAAAGGATTCCCATGAAGCCCATCGTTTTGTGTCGCCTTCCCAACCACGTTGGCGATTGTTGCATGACTTTACCTGCTTTGCGTCTCTTGGACGCCAGTGGCTTTACTCCATATTTGCTTGGCAAGCGCTTTGCTGAAGATCTGATGATGGGAATGGGATGGCGATTTGACCCCATTGAGGGTCATGTCACAGAAGACTTTAAACGTCTTCCTTATTTGTCAAAGCAATTAAACCGACCTCTTGGTTTATTGTTCCCTAATTCTTTTACGTCAGCCTTGCAATTTCGATTGGCAGGTGTCCGTGCAGCGGGCTTTGGTACGGACGGTCGATTCTTTCTTTTAGATAAGTCGCTTCCCCAACCCGAAGGCGAAGTACATGAAGTTGAACGCTTCTTTAAAGTTGCCTACGAAGCCATTAAGGCTTGGGGTGGAACACCCGCATGGGATAAACCTACTCCGGAACTTGGTTTAACGCTCGTGCAGCGCCATTTAGCCGGTGCTAAAAATTTACGTGCTGAAGTTGGTATTTCTGACCGTTATGCTCTCATCGCCCCGATTGCTCGCGGGGTTCATCACGGTAAAATCAAACACTGGGTTCATATGAATTCCCTTTGCCAACCACTCAAAGAAATGGGAATTGAACCAATTGTTCTCCCATCCCCTGACGAAGTTGAAGAAGCAAAAGTCGCTTGTCCTGATGCTCGTCACTTGTCTCCAACCAATTTGGGAACTTATGCAGCGTTGGCTAAAGACGCTCAAATTGTTATTGCCAACGACTCTGGTATCAGCCATGTCGCAGCGGCCGTAGGCGCTCGTCAATTAACTTTGATTGGTGTAACGAATCCTAAGCGCACAGGACCTTGGAATCCTAACGCAACTGTCATGGGAAATGAACAAGGCTGGCCTGAACCGTCAGAGGTCATTGCTAAACTTAAAGAGTTATTGAAGTAAGAGGAAAAATATGTCTGAATACAAACGTCCTCGTGTATTAGTGGATTTATCAGCGACCCTTATTCATCATGGTCATATTCGTTTATTGAAAAAAGCAAATGAAATTGGTGATGTGGTTGTTGCGCTTACGACCGATGAAGAAGTTAAACGTACCAAAGGTTACATGCCAGAGTTGAATTTCGAAGAACGTAAGGAAATTCTCGAAAGCATTCGCTACGTTTCAGAAGTCATCCCAAGCCCTTGGTTGATTGATGAAGCCTATCTTGATGAGCATCATTGTGATTTATTAGTGCACGGTGCAGATAATTCCAACCACATTCCGGAAGAACGTTTAGTGATTTTCCCCCGCACAGAGGGTATTAGCTCCTCCATGTTGCGCGAGCGTGTTTTGGATTGCTTAATTGAAATGAACCTCGATACAAGTAAACCATCCAAAGCTAGCGACAAAGTGGCACGTTTTTTAATTGAATCCATCAAAAAAGAATTCCGTTTGGAATAATTTGGGATGACAACGTTAAAACACTTTTTTTCTAAAGGACTCTGCATAGGAGTCCTTGCTTTATTTTCTGCGGCCACGAGTTGGGCGGCTGAGAATCTTCTGGTTTATACAGCCATTGAACCGGAATACCTCAATGTCTATAAAGAGTCGTTTGAAAAAAATCCCCCCGACATAAAAATCACTTATGTTCGTGCATCGGCCGGTCCCATTTCTGCCCGTTTGATTGCAGAAAAAGATCATCCCCAAGCTGACGTTGTTTTGGGGCTTTCTGCCATTGCACTCGAAAACCTCCGTCAAAAGGACATCTTGGAACCCTATCGGCCCAAAGGCTATCAAGACATCAACCCCAAAATGCATTCACCGGAGTTTCATTGGTTCGGGATGAATGCATGGGGTGGTAGCATCTGTGTCAACACGGATCTTTTGAAAAACCGAGGGCTCCCCATTCCGCAAAGTTGGAAAGATCTCACGAAGCCCATCTACAAAGGACAAATCGTGATGCCCAGCCCCTTGGCGTCAAGTACGGGCTATATGTTCTTTCTCGGTTGGATTCAAGGTTTCGGTGAAAAAGAAAACTTCACGAAAATATGCTCTTTTATACATCGTCTGGCGCTCGTCCTGCCGCAATGGTGGCTCAAGGAGAAATCCCCATTGGCCTGAGTTCAGACGCCTTCATGAAGCCCTTTTTAAGGTACAACATCCCCGTTACCACTGTGGAACCGATTGAAGGTATTGCATGGGACGCTGAAGGTTCTGCCTTACCCAAGGGTAGCCCGCATCCGGAACTTGCCAAAAAGTTCTTAGACTTTTGCGCCTCTAAAGATGTTGCTTTGATTGCAGCTGATTTCAGTGGCATTGCAGCCATTAACCGTTACTCAACTCCCAAGGGACAAAGCATCTCAAGTC
>CABSHY010000004.1 GCA_902477615.1 uncultured Sutterella sp. | reverse complement strand
TACTCAACGTAGTTAACTGCCAACGGATGCAAAATCAACTCATCGAGCTTCATGTTAAATGCGTGCGTTTGGCGATTTACGGTTTCAAAGGGGTCAGCCGGATTTTCCCCCGAATGAGGAGGAACAACAGCACAACCCACCATGCTTGTCGCCAATGTCACACCGAGTACGCAATGTTTCAAAGAAAACGACATTAGACCTTATTCCTTGCTCTTATTTTCAACAAAGCTGTACATAAACTTGCTGACCATTTGCTCAAGCACCATGGCTGATTGCGTACGGCGGATTTTTGAACCCGCTCCCAACAATTCTTCATCGGCACCGGCCACCAAGCCAATGTATTGTTCGCCCAACAAGCCAGAAGTCAAAATTTGTGCCTCGCTATCGGCAGGGAACTCAAACCCGGCGTCAATGCTCATCACCACTTTGGCTTGGAACATCTCATTATCAAACGTCACGCTCTCAACTCGGCCCACAACCACACCGGCACTCTTGACCGGCGCGCGAGATTTCAACCCACCGATGTTGTCAAACAAAGCCTCAACTTGATATGACTTTTGACCGAAGGTGAAACTGCCGAGATTGGCTGCCTGTAAGGCGGTAAAAAGCAGTGCAGCAAACCCCATGACGACAAACAAGCCGACCATCAACTCGACACTGCGTTTACGTTCTGAACGTCTTTCCATCTGAAAGCCCCTTTTACTTACTAAACCGAGAACATCATGGCTGTCATAATGAAGTCCAACCCCAATACCATGAGGGAGGAGATCACAACGGTACGCGTCGTCGCTCTCGAAACGCCTTCAGGCGTCGGACGAGCATTGTAGCCTTGATAAAGAGAAATTAAACCGACCGCAATGGCAAACACCACTGCTTTGATAAGACTGTTGCCGATATCGGAGAAAATGTCGACACCGGCTTGCATCTGCGACCAAAAGGCTCCACCGTCAACGCCAATCATCGCCACGCCGACAATCCAAGCACCAAAAATACCAACAGCCGAGAAAATGCTGGCCAAACACGGCAGGGAAATCAAAACGCCCCAAAAACGAGGTGCCAACACACGACGAACGGGGTCAACCCCCATCATTTCCATCGCAGCCACTTGCTCGCCGGCACGCATCAAACCGATTTCTGCCGTCAAGGAGGTTCCTGCTCGACCTGCAAACAAAAGTGCAGCAACCACCGGCCCTAATTCACGCGTCAAACACAAAGCAACCATGACGCCCAAGGCCTGTTCGCTACCGTAATTGACCAAGATGAAATAGCCCTGCAACGCGAGCACAAAACCCACAAACAAACCGGACACCGCAATAATCAAAAGCGAGTAGTTACCGATAAAGTGAATTTGCTGACATACCAGTCCGAAACGCGACAAAGAAGCAGGCAATTCCTTAAAGAGCTGAACAGCAAAAATTGCCAAGCGTCCTACGTGACGAACTTGGTCAAGGGTCCATGCACCTAAATCCATTAATGCTTTCATCTCGAACCCACCCCAAACTCTTGAGCAATCGGAGCGGCCGGATAGTGAAATGCCACAGGACCATCGGGCTGCGCCTCAATAAACTGTCTTACATACGGATCGCTCGATGCACTTAATTGCTCAGGCGTGCCTTCACCCACAATACGACCCGAAGAGATCATATAAACATAGTGTGCGATCGCAAACGTTTCCGGCACATCGTGCGTCACGATAATACTGGTTGCCTTTAGCGCATCGTTTAAATCTCGGATCAATCGAGCAGTGATCCCCATCGAGATCGGATCCAACCCAGCAAAGGGTTCGTCATACATAATCAATTGGGGATCAAGCGCCGTTGCACGAGCCAAGGCCACACGACGCGCCATCCCGCCAGAGATTTCACTTGGCATCAAATCGGCCGCACCACGAAGCCCCACGGCGTTTAATTTCATAAGCGCCATGCGAACAATCAATTCTTCACTCAAAGAGGTTTGTTCGCGAAGCGGAAACGCCACATTGTCCAACACGGACATGTCTGTGAAAAGGGCGCCAAACTGAAAAAGCATCCCCATGTTTCGGCGCGCAGCATAAAGCGAGCCCTTATCATTGGGATCCAATACCTGACCATCAAAGAGCACTTCCCCTTCATTGGGTTGCTCCAATCCCCCAATGAGTTTTAACAATGTCGTTTTGCCCATACCAGAGCCGCCCATGATCGCAACCACCTTGCCGCGACCAAAGCGCATGGTTACGTTATCGAGAATGACCCGCTTTCCGTAACCGAACGTTACATTGTTAACAACAACCAAATCACTCACAGTGAAACCTTTCAGTAATGACTGAATTCATATTCAGAGGAACAATATTATATCGACCAATCCCTATCTTCGGGGGATTAAAAATGAGTCAAATTTGAGTTCAAACCCCTGACTTCAACGGCCAACCGCCCTCTTTTGTAATTCAACAGATACAGCATATCTTAACTACAATTTTTTTGCCCATGAAAACATTCTTAATCGCGCTCTAAGTGTTTAAAAACGCAACAGAATTCGATAAAATAACGAGTTTTAATAGAAATCCTCCGGACTTGTTACAGCTCGTTGCTAACAAATATTTCCAAAGTGCACATGCTTCAGTACCATTAGTCTGGATTGGCTCAACTTTCGTGTGGGCCTTGGCGCAATACTCGTACTCGTTACAATGAAAAAGAAAACGTCTTCCCAATCTTTCGGGTTTAAAAAATTATTAAAGTGGACTTGCCTGGCTGGCGCCGCTGTTGGTGTCATTGGTGTTTCCGTTGGTCTTGTGGCCTTTTCCGTTGTCTACTATCGTTTGCCTTCCATTGAGGCTTTAACGGAATACCGTCCCAAAGTCCCGCTTCGTATTTACACCGCTGACGGCGATCTCATTGGTGAATTCGGCGAGGAACGTCGAGACTTTGTGCCCATTGAAGAAATGCCCCGTCACATGCGTTTGGCCATTTTGGCAGCTGAAGATAACGGCTTTTACGAGCACTCCGGCATTGAATTCATGGGCTTTGTGCGTGCTGCATTAGCCAACATTTTGACCGGCCGTAAAGGTCAAGGTGGTAGCACTATCACGATGCAGGTGGCTCGAAACTTTTTCTTAAGTTCAGAGCGAAGCTACACTCGTAAGCTTTACGAAGTCGCCTTATCTCTTAAAATTGAGCAAAATTTAAGCAAAGACAAGATTTTTGAAGTCTATGCGAACCAAATTTTCTTGGGTAACCGTGCGTATGGTTTCGGCAGTGCGGCTAAAACCTATTTTGGCAAAGACTTGAGAAACGTCTCCATTTCTGAAGCGGCTGTGTTGGCCGGCCTTCCTGTCGCACCGAGTGCCTATAACCCGCTCGTTAACATGAAGCGAGCCACCATGCGTCGCAATTACGTCTTGGGCCGCATGTTGCAATTGGGCTATATCGATGACATCACGTACGAAAGCGCTTTGGCTCAACCCATTGAAGTTCAGGCGGCTTCTGCTCAATTGAAAAAGACCACGTTGATTACGCAAGATTTGCACGCTGGTTATGCCGCCGAATTAGCCCGCATGCTCTTGGTGCCTTACTTTGGCGATGTCATCTACAACCAAGGCCTTAATGTCTACACAACAATTCGTAGCAAAGATCAACGCGTGGCGAGCTCTGCCGTTCGAAAAAATCTCGTCAAATACGACCGTCGCTATGGCTATCGCGGTGTTGAGCGCTATGTGGATCTGTCTGATCCCCAAACTCGCGATGCCAACATCCGTCATGGCCTCTCTCAAGTTGTCTCCAGCACGAACCTTTTGCCCGGTGTCGTCACGGAATTTACCCCTAAGAGCATGAAGGTGCAAATTGCTAACAACGATGTGATCACGCTCGATGCCCAGGGCTTTGAGTTTGCTAAGCGCTTTATTGCGCAAAAGGGGCAAACACTCAACGGTCGTTACAAAGACGGCGAATTGCGAGTCGGAGCCATTGTCCGTATCACACAAGATAAAAAGGGACGTTGGTCTTTAGGGCAAATTCCTGTTGTTGAAAGTGCCTTTATTTCCGGCAATTTTGAAACGGGTGCCATTTACTCGCTCGTGGGTGGCTTTGACTTCAAACTCAATCAGTTCAATCACGTCACACAAGCCTCCCGTCAACCGGGTTCAAGCTTTAAACCCTTTATTTATTCGGCTGCGCTTGATAAGGGCTTTACGCCGACAACGGTGATCAATGATGCACCGATTTCCATTGATCCGCGTTTAACGGGCGGTAAACTTTGGGAACCGCGTAACTATGATCGTCGTTTTGACGGCCCGATGACGCTTGCCACGGCATTGAAAAAATCAAAGAACTTAGTTTCTGTCCGCATCATGCAGGCCATTGACCCCTATTATGCGCAACAATATCTGACGAAATTCGGTTTTGATGCCAAGGACCATCCTCCGCTTTTAACAACGGCTCTTGGCGCCGGTTCCGTCACTCCGTGGGAAATGCTCACCGGTTACTCAGTCTTTGCCAATGGCGGCTTCTTGGTTCAACCTTACCTCATTGAGAAGGTCACCGATAGTGAGGGCAACGTGTTGATGCAAGCGCATCCGCGTGTCGCGGGACAAGACGCACCGCGTACTCTTGATGCTCGTAATGCGTTCATCATGAATTCGTTATTGCACGGTGTGGCCACTGATGGTACGGGCCGTCGAGCAGGCAATGCCCTCAAGCGCAATGACATCGGTGCCAAGACCGGTACAACAAACGACTCTGTGGACGCTTGGTTTGCGGGTTATGCCGGTAACATCGCCGCTGTTGGTTGGGTCGGTTACGACAAACCCAAACCCTTGGGTGCAACGGAAACCGGTGGTGGTTTGGTCTTACCGATTTGGGTTGAGTACATGCAAACGGCCCTAAAGGGCGTGCCGGAGTACTATCGTCCACAACCTTCTGACGTCATCAATATTGACGGAGACCTTTACTATGCTGACCAAGCCCACAACTCGGTGCAAACGCTAGGTCTTGGCGAATCCACCACGCCGGAAGAGGTAGATCCGATCAGCGGAACGATTCGCGATCAAATCTTCTAACGTTTTGATTTCAGCCCTACAAAAGCTCGACCTTATGGCCGAGCTTTTGCGTTAAAAGACCCGACAAAACATCTTCAATGGTTTGTGACTTGGTGGCTTCCACCCAATGAGCATCAATCCAATCAAAACGGTAGCCACCCTTAAGACTTGCTAACCAAATCTGTTTCATGGGCGTTTGCTGATTGATAACAATCTGAAAACCATCCTCGGTTTCAATGGTGAGGACATTTCCCTGGCGCTCAATATCCAGATCTTCACCTAGAGCTTCGAGATAAGCCTCAAGATCATCAAAAGTTTTTTGTGCAAGTGCGATAAACTCTGTTTCTGTCATAGTTAAATTAATTTGAAAGTTACTCTTATGAACCGTTTTAAAATTTTAGCGATTCTTGTCAGCTCCATTTTACTGACAGCATGTGGCCTCAAGAGCGGTCTTTATATGCCTCAAAAGGCACCGATGCCGACAGAGTCTATCGAAAGCATCGAAAATACGACGGTTGACACCCAACAAGGCACTCAACCATGACATTGGCCGTTGCCTACGGAGACTTTTATGGCTGATACATTTTTGCCGGGGCCGCAATGGCACTACTGCGGCAATGACCTTTATTGTGAAAACGTCAAGTTGGCAGACCTCGCACGAGATTACGGTACGCCCCTTTACGTCTACTCAAAAGACTCTATCGTAAAAGCTTACGACGCTTACACGCAAGCTCTAAAGGGCTTTCCGCATCTCATTTGCTATGCTGTTAAGGCCAACTCCAATATCGCCATTTTGCAATTGCTTGCTCAATTAGGCAGTGGCTTTGATATCGTTTCTGCAGGAGAATTAACTCGTGTCTTGCACGCCGGTGGCAATCCTCAGAACGTCACATTTTCCGGCGTTGCCAAAACAGAGACCGAAATCGAACTCGCTCTCAAAGTCGGTATCAAGTGCTTTAACGTTGAGAGTATTCCGGAACTTTCTCGCATTGAAACGGTTGCTGCACGCACCAATTGCATTGCACCGATTTCTGTTCGTGTAAATCCTGATGTGGATGCGCACACCCACCCCTACATTTCAACGGGTCTTAAAAACAACAAGTTCGGCGTTGATTACGATGAGTGCCTCGCACTTTATCGCCACGCACATCAAAGTCGTTGGCTAAAGGTTGTGGGCATTGACAGTCACATCGGCTCTCAACTCACCGACATGTCTCCGTACCTTGATGCGTGTGACAAAATCCTCGACTTAGTTATCCACCTTCAAGACGAAGGCATCACGCTTGAGCACGTTGATTTTGGTGGCGGTGTCGGCGTTCGATACCAAGATGAAACGCCCTTAGACATCACAGAGTTGACGCGTCAATTGCACCAAAAAATGATTGACAGAGGGTTAGGCCATTTATCAATGATTTTTGAGCCCGGTCGCTCCATGGTTGCTAACGCCGGCGCCTTGCTCACAACGGTGCAATACATCAAGAAAACGCCTGTGAAGAACTTTTTAGTGGTCGATGCCGGCATGACGGAGATGATGCGCCCAGCCCTTTACGAAGCCTGGATGCCCATTCTTCCAATTCAAATTCAAGAACACTTGACGGCTCAGACTTACGATATCGTGGGTCCTGTGTGCGAGTCGAGCGACTGGTTGGGTAGAAAGCGTGTTCTTAAGACAGAGGCGGGACAGTGCCTTGCCATAACCGTTGCGGGTGCTTATGGCATGAGTATGGCCAGTAACTACAACTCCCGTCCGCTAGTGGCTGAAATTTTGGTTGATCAGGATCGAAGCTTCCTGATTCGTCATCGTCAAAATATTGAAGACACTTGGCAATTAGAGCGTCTTATTTAGGTATTTACACAAAAAGCCCCTCGGTGATAGTGTTTTCACTAGTGCCGAGCGTAAATCTTGGTGATAGAGTTGCCTCATTCAATAATTATTGTTTTAGGAAATCTTTATCACCATGGATTGGCTGAGTTCTTTACTAACCAACCCTGACTCCATTGCACACATCCTTTTGGTTTATTCCATTGTGATTGCGCTTGGAATGGGTTTGGGAAGAATCAAAGTTTTTGGCGTTTCGCTCGGCGTCACGTTTGTGCTGTTTGCCGGGCTGGCCCTTAACTACTTTGGCTTCCAAGTCAACGGTCAAGTTTTATCGTTTATTCGTGACTTTGGTCTTATCTTGTTTGTCTTTTTTATTGGCTTACAAGTGGGCCCCTCCTTTTTTGCCTCCTTTAAATCCGGCGGCATTATCCTCAATGGCTTAATGATTTTGGCTGTTTTATTGAGTTTAGTGGTCACGATTGCTCTTTACTTCATATTTGCCGACACGTTGAGCTTGGCTCAAATGCTCGGTGTTCACTACGGTGCCGTGACCAATACGCCGGGCTTGGGTGCCACACAAGAAGCCCTTGCCTATATGGGCTACCAAGGTGAAGATATCGCCATTGCTTACGCCTGTTCCTACCCCTTAGGTGTTGTTGCAATCATTGGTACGGCTATCGTTTTGCGCTTGATTTTCCGCATTGACATGAAAGAAGAAGACCGTCACTGGGAAGAAGAAGAGCAAGCCAGTAACGCCGCTCCGATTTACTTCCATGTAACGGTTGCTAATCACGCATTGGAAAACCGTAGCATTCGAGACATCCGACAATTTATCGGGCGACCCTTCATCTGTTCTCGCATCATGCACGAGGGTGAGATTTCCAGCCCAACGGCAACCGCTGTTGTTCATGTCGGCGACAAAGTTCGTATTGTTTCTGCTGAAGAAAATAAGAGCGCTATCGTTGCGTTCTTTGGTGAGGAAGATACAGAAATTGACTTGGCAACGGAAAACAGCCCCATTACGTCACGTCGTATTGTGGTAACGCGTCCCGATGTCAACGGTATCTCCATTGCGGATTTGCACTTAAGCCACTATGACGGCATCAACGTCACTCGTATCTACCGTGCTGGTATGCAGTTATTCCCCTATCAAAGCCTGCATATTCAAATGGGCGACCAACTCTACTGTGTGGGTCCAGAAAACTCTTTGGCTCGCTTAGAGGCACGCTTGGGTAACAAGATTAAGTACTTGGAACACCCCAACCTCATTGCCATTTTCATTGGCATCACGATTGGTATTTTGTTCGGTTCTTTACCGATTGTCATCCCAGGGATGCCCGTGCCGTTAAAGCTTGGTTTGGCAGGTGGCCCCTTGATCATCGCTATTTTGCTTGGTCGTTATGGGCCGACCTTTAAGTTGATCACTTACACAACGTCTTCGGCCAATCTTATGGTACGAGAACTCGGTATTGCGCTCTTTCTAGCCAGTGTTGGGTTATCTGCTGGGACAAAGTTCGTCGATGCCTTAGTGGTTGGTAATGGTCCTTTGTATGTTGTATTGGGCCTCTTTGTGACTATTATCCCGTTGATTATCGTGGGTTGCATTGCACGTCACTACTTTAAGATCAACTACCATAGCATCGTAGGTCTTTTAGCCGGGGCCACAACGGATCCTCCCACTTTGGCCTACGCAGCAACCTTGTCTGAGAAAAATAGCTCGGCCGTGGCTTACTCAACGGTATATCCGCTTGCCATGTTCTTGCGTATTTTGACCGGTCAATTGGTGCTACTCATCATGTGGAATTTCGTCACCATTTAAAGGTATTGAAATTCACGAAAAACCTCTCCACTATTGAAACAATAATGGGGAGGTTTTCACATGTCCCCTTCTTACGTGTAAGATTGCAATTCGATCATTGGATTCAAATTAATTTAAGAGGTAATTGCCTTGAGTTTATTCGACAGCGCTCGTTTCCGTTTATCGGTTTCGCAAATCTCGGGTCTCCCGACCATGGAAGTCCCAGAAATCGCCTTTGCAGGCCGCTCTAACGCCGGTAAATCAACGACCATTAATGTTTTAACTCGTCAAGGACGTTTGGCATTTGCTTCCAAGACGCCGGGGCGTACGCAACTTATTAACTTCTTTTCGTTGACAAAGAAAAACGAAGAAGGCGGACGCACGCACGTGGCTGACCTCGTGGACTTACCGGGTTATGGCTTTGCTAAAGCAGCTGAACAAACGCGTAAAACGTGGTCTGAGCTCATCGGTGGTTATTTGGCTGATAGAAGTAACCTCACTGGCATTGTCATCGTTATGGATGCCCGTCGTCCTTTCATGCCGACCGACCAATGGGTTATTGATTTTTTAAGCACCCGCCCCGTTCGATTGCACTTTTTGCTCAATAAGGCCGATCAGCTCAATAATCAGGGCAAAAAAGATGCCCTTCGCCAAGCCCGCGAAGTGGCAAAGCAAATGGGCCCTCACGTCACGGTGCAACTTTTCTCCGGTTTGAAGCGTGAAGGCGTGGATGAATTGCGAGAAACACTTTTGAAGTGGATTAATCGCGAAGAAATCTTAGACGTTGAGTAATGATTAAAAAAGCATCGAAAACCTCGATGCTTTTTTATTGTAAAGGCTTCCTAATACCCACGAACCTTTCGTAGCTCTCTGCCCTCACGCTTAGTGGGACGACCTTTAGTCGTACGATCCATTGCGGGTTCTACAGCAAGCTTACGCATCTGTGCGTTTTGCTCTCGTCTCATACGCCCGGCTTCTGTTTCCATGTACATCAACTGAGCTGTTGCTGCTGGCCCTCGTTGAAGATTAAAGCCTGCCACGAGAACTTCATATATGTCTTCACCTCGGTGAATTTCGAGCCGATGGGACAATTTCACCTCTTTAGCGGGCTTTACACGCTCGCCATTGACGCGCACCCGTCCCAATTCAATCGCTTCTTGCGCAAGACTACGAGTCTTGAAAAAGCGAGAGGCCCAAAGCCATTTATCGATTCGTTCGGAATTTAATTCAGCCATTTCTTGTTTATTTCTTCAAAGAGCATTTAAAGGCCGCACAAGCGTTTTTTCTAACAATTTAATGGATAGATATTACCAAAAGTCTAAAAATGCGATATAAGCGATTTTGATGGCACTTACGAAAAAAGGGAAAGTTCTAAGAACTCTCCCTTTCGCAAAAACTCAAGCTGCTGCTTAAGTTAATCGCTATTATTCAGCCTTGGCTTCCGTGGCTTCTTCAGCAACCGGAGCGGCCTTTTCGACCAATTCCATGTAAGCCATCGGAGCATTGTCACCAACGCGGAAACCCATCTTCAAAATACGGGTGTAGCCGCCGTTGCGGTTTGCAAAGCGCGGGCCGATTTCGTTAAAGAGCTTCGTAACCATTTCACGATCGCGCAAACGGGCAAAAGCCAAACGCTTGTTAGCAACGGTCGGTTCCTTACCCAACGTGATCATCGGTTCGACGACACGGCGCAATTCCTTGGCCTTGGGTAACGTGGTCTTAATAGCTTCGTGACGCAACAAAGAGTTCATCATGTTGCGGAGCATAGCGAGACGGTGAGCGCTGGTGCGATTTAACTTACGTAAACCATGACGGTGACGCATTTTTAATTTCCTTATAAATAGTTAGTCTATTGATTCTCAAAGAGAATCGTTATCCCATCTTCTTCTATCCAGACTGAGTCTGGCGGGCGGGTAACTGAGCCAGAGAGACTCAAGGGACGAGATTGTAACCTCTCGTCCCCGATTTAGCAAGTGCTAAAAAATTAGTGTTGGTCCAAACCGGCAGGCGGCCAGTTTTCCAACTTCATACCCAAGGTCAAACCGTGAGCAGCCAAAACTTCCTTGATTTCGTTCAAGGACTTACGGCCGAGGTTCGGAGTCTTGAGCAATTCGTTTTCCGTACGTTGAATCAAGTCGCCGATGTAGAAGACTTGTTCACCCTTCAAGCAGTTGGCAGAACGGACCGTCAATTCGAGGTCGTCAACCGGACGCATGAGGATCGGATCGAGCGGCGGCGGATTGTTGACATCTTCTTCAACCGGGCTCTTACCAGCTTGTTCGCTCTTGATGGAGCCAAAGACGCTCAATTGGTCTTGGAGGATGTGAACGGATTCACGCAAAGCTTGTTCCGGATCGATAGCACCGTTGGTTTCGATCGTCATCACCAACTTATCGAGGTCGGTACGTTGAGCCACACGAGCAGCGCTAACTTCGTAGGCCACGCGGCGGATCGGGCTAAAGGAAGCATCCATGATGATACGACCGATCGTGGTCTTGGAGTAGTCGTCACGGAAAGCGCGCATATCACCGGTTTGATAACCGCGGCCCTTTTCAACCTTAATTTGCATGTCAAGCTTACCGTTGACAGCCAAGTGAGCAATCACGTGATCCGGGTTAACAATGGTCACGTCATGCGGCAAATCGAAGTCGGCAGCCGTCACAACACCTTCAGAATTCTTATGCAACGTCAACGTGACTTCATCACGGCCTTCAAGCTTGAAGACAACGCCCTTCAAATTCAAAAGAATGTCAACAACGTCTTCTAAAACGCCATCGATTTGAGAGTATTCATGTACAACGCCGCTGATTTGAGCTTCAGTGGGAGCATAGCCGACCATGCTGGCGAGCAAAATGCGACGCAAAGCATTGCCTAACGTATGACCGTAACCGCGTTCAAACGGTTCGAGCGTAACAACAGCGAGATTGGGATTATTTTCATCGACCACAGCTTCGATGGTGGTCGGCTTCAACAAGGTGGTGTTGGCCATTTTTTGTGACTGTCCTTTCAATACCCTCGGCTCGTTACACCGATAAGGCTGATGGATGGTCTGGGGCTTAAAGGAAACAATGCGACCGGTGCCCCAAAACGGACCGATCGCACTGAGATTGTATCAGGATTAAAAGCGATTCGCGCACTACACGAATCGCTTTCATCAACCCGATTAACGAGAGTAAAGTTCGATAACCAAAGACTCGTTGATGTCTTGAGCGATTTCATCGCGGGCCGGAACAGCCTTGAAGACGCCTTCAAACTTCTTAGCGTCAACAGAAACCCAAGCCGGGAAACCGATTTGAGCGGCAAGTTCCAAAGACTCAGAAATACGAGCTTGCTTTTGGGACTTTTCTCGAATGGAGATAACATCACCGGCCTTGACACGGTAGGAAGGAATATTGACCTTATTACCGTTAACCAAAATGGCGCAGTGGCTCACCAATTGGCGAGCTTGCTCCTTGCTTTGCTCAAAACCCATGCGGGAAACAACGTTGTCCAAACGGCTTTCGAGCAAACCAAGGAGCAATTCGCCCGTGTTGCCCTTCATGCGTTCAGCTTCGGCGAAGTAACGACGGAATTGACGTTCGAGAACGCCATAAATGCGCTTAACCTTTTGCTTTTCGCGCAATTGGTTAGCGTAGTCCGACTGACGAGCACCGGAAGTCTTACCGTGCTGGCCCGGTTTGGTGATCGTGTCGGTACCCTTGCCAACTTTGCTGGCCAAGGAGCGACGCGCGCTCTTCAAATTAAGGTCACAACCCTCGCGGCGCGCGAGCTTGAGTTTGGGACCGGTATATCGTGCCATTTAATATGCCTCTCTTATCCTGTGAACGAGTCACATTCAGTCTGCCTATCCTCATAGGCGGACGCGGGATTAGAAAAAATTAGACGCGACGACGCTTGGACGGACGCACACCGTTGTGAGGAACGGGGGTCACATCTTGAATCGACGTCACACGAATGCCAAGCGCATTGAGCGCACGCACACTAGATTCACGGCCAGGGCCGGGACCCATGATGCGAACTTCGACATTCTTTAAACCATATTCGAGAGCTTGACGACCAGCTTGTTCGGCGGCGACTTGCGCGGCGAACGGCGTGGACTTACGAGAGCCCTTGAAACCTTGGGCGCCAGAAGACGACGCAGCGATAGCGTTGCCTTGGCGATCGGTGATCGTGATGATCGTGTTATTGAAGGAAGCGTGAACGTGCGCGATACCTTCCGTAACGACCTTCTTCACCTTCTTGCGAGCACGTTGCTGAGCAACTTGCTGACTGCTAGGAGATTTGCCAGCCATTGTTATCCTTTATTACTTCTTAAGTGCGACGCCAGCCTTCTTCGGGCCCTTACGCGTACGAGCATTCGTACGAGTACGTTGACCACGGACGGGCAAGCCGCGACGATGACGCATACCACGATAAGTGCCTAAGTCGATAAGGCGCTTAATCGAGAGTTGAACTTCACGACGCAAGTCACCTTCAACGGTGTACTTAGCGATCGCATCACGAATTCGTTCGAGTTCGGCGTCGGTGAGATCTTTAATTTTCTTGGTGTATTCCACGCCAACTTCAGCGAGAATATCGCGAGCACGAGAACGGCCGATGCCATAAATGGCAGTCAAACCGATTTCGGCGTGTTGGTTCGGCGGAATATTAATACCGGCAATACGAGCCATCTTTTACCTCTTTAGCCTTGACGCTGTTTGTGACGCGGATCAGTACAGATCACACGAACAACGCCCTTGCGCTTAATGATCTTGCACTTGCGGCACATTTTTTTGACCGAAGCGTTAACCTTCATTGTTTTCTCCAACCGTGTTAGTCACGGATTATGCTGTCCACACGACAGGAAGTTCAGGATAGTACACCCTTTTTCCCGACTCGGCAAGTTTTTCCAACAACGTAGTGCATCATTGAACACAAAACCGAGACAAAAATGTGAAGTGGAGAATCTCCACATTCACACTTTTGCGTGTCCTTGAGGCCTGAAGTATGGCCTCAAGAGGACGATTTGTTTTTCAATCTAACGGATTAAATACCCGTCGGACCAAAGCCCTTGAAGTTAGTCTTCTTGAGCAAATTCTCATATTGTTGCGACATCATGTACGCTTGCACTTGGCTCATGAAGTCCATCGTCACAACAACCACGATCAATAATGACGTACCGCCAAAATAGAACGGGACATTGAAACGAATATTCAAAAATTCAGGAACCAAACAAACGAACGTCAAGTAAATCGCACCGCCAAGCGTCAAACGCAATAACACCTTATCGATGTAGCGAGACGTTTGTTCACCGGGGCGAATTCCAGGGACGAACGCACCACTCTTTTTCAAGTTCTCTGCCGTTTCCTTCGGATTGAAAACCAATGCCGTATAGAAGTAAGCAAAGAACACAATCAACGCAGCATAAAGCAACGTGTAAAGCGGTTGACCCGGAGACAAGGCAGCTGCCAAATCACGGATCCAACGGGTTGAGTCACCCGAGGTGAACCAGCCGGCTAACGTAGCCGGGAACAAAATCAAGGATGAAGCAAAAATCGGAGGAATAACACCCGACATGTTCATCTTGAGCGGCAAGTAAGAGGTTTGACCACCGTAGAAGCGGTTACCAACTTGACGCTTAGCATAGTTCACAGTGATACGACGTTGACCGCGTTCGATAAAGACCACGAAGGCCGTAACGACAGCGACAATGGCGATCACGAAAATGGCAGATAAGGGGCTGATAGCACCGGAGCTGACCAGTTGGAATAAACCAGAGACAGCAGCAGGCAAACCCGCAACGATACCGGCGAAAATGATAATCGAGATACCGTTACCCAAACCGCGTTCGGTGATTTGTTCACCGAGCCACATTAAGAACATCGTACCCGTCACCAAAGAGACGATCGTCGTGAATTGGAACATAAAACCAGGATTCAAAACGAGGCCAGGTTGGCTTTCGAGTGCGACAGCGATACCGAACGCTTGGAAAACGCCCAATGCCAACGTGCCGTAGCGCGTGTATTGAGTGATCTTACGACGTCCAGCTTCGCCTTCTTTACGCAAGCTTTCAAGCGAAGGAAGCACGTAGGACAACATCTGCATAATAATGGATGCAGAGATGTACGGCATGATCCCTAACGCAAACACTGAGAAGCGCGATAAAGCGCCCCCAGAGAACATATTAAAAAGACCGAGGATGCCACCTTGTTGCTCGTTAAAGAGCTTGGTCAACATCTCGGGGTCGATACCGGGCACCGGCACGTGAGCGCCGATGCGGTATACGACTAGGGCAAGCAACAGGAAGATAATGCGACGTTTAAGGTCGCCGTACTTACTGCCGCTTGCTTGGTTGGAACTAGGGCTAGTCGCCACGTTGTTCCTCCTAATACGCTAATTACTCTTCCACAGAGCCACCGGCGGCTTCGATAGCAGCCTTGGCACCCTTGGTAGCACGCACACCACGCAACACGATCTTGCGGGAGATTTCACCCGAAAGAATCACGCGAGCGGACATAGCGAGCGGAGAGACGATATTGGCGCTCTTTAAAACGTCCAAATCGATTTCTTCCACAGACAAGCCTTGGAGTTCGTTCAAACGAACTGCTTCACAGAAGCGACGCGTCAAAGACGTGAAGCCGCGCTTCGGAAGGCGACGATGGAGCGGCATTTGACCGCCTTCGAAACCAACCTTGTGGAAACCACCAGCGCGAGACTTTTGGCCCTTGTGGCCACGGCCTGCGGTCTTACCCCAGCCGGAACCAACACCGCGACCGACGCGGTGACGAGCGCTCTTAGAACCCTCTGCAGGTTGCAAAGTATTTAATTGCATCATCTACCCCTATTACTCGGCACGCACTAAGTACGCAACCTTGGTGATCATGCCACGAACGGCCGGCGTGTCTTCGAGTTCACGCGTTTGATTGATCTTGGACAAGCCTAAGCCACGCAACGTAGCGCGGTGATCAGCTTTCGTGCCGATCGGGCTCTTCACCAACGTAACTTTAATGGTCTTCTTTGCCATCTCGATACTCTCCCGGGATTAACCCAAAATTTCTTCGACCGTCTTACCGCGCTTAGCAGCAATTTCAGCCGGAGAACGAAGGGATTCGAGGGCGTTCAACGTTGCACGAACCATGTTGTAGGGATTCGTAGAACCGTGAGCCTTAGCCACGATATTGCGAACGCCCATTGCGTCAAACACAGCACGCATCGGACCACCAGCGATGATACCGGTACCTTCCGAAGCCGGAAGCAACATCACGCGAGCAGCACCGTGGTGACCTTCAACAGCGTGGTAAATCGTTCCGTTGTTGAGCGGAATCTTTTCCATGCTGTGACGAGCACGTTCCATTGCCTTTTGAACAGCAGCCGGAACTTCACGGCTCTTACCCGTACCCATGCCAATGCGGCCGTCGCCGTCACCAACCACCGTAAGAGCGGCAAAAGCCATAATGCGGCCACCCTTAACAACCTTGGTAACGCGGTTAACCGCAATCATATTTTCACGCATGCCGTCGTCGATAGCGTCGACAGCCGCATTCTTTCCTTGAGCCTTAGCCATAAGTCCCTCTTAGAACTTCAAGCCAGCTTCACGCGCGGCTTGAGCCAACGCAGCGATGCGGCCATGAAAACGGTAACCAGAACGGTCAAATGCACACGTTTCAATGCCGGCGGCCTTAGCCTTTTCAGCCAAACGCGTACCAATCAACTTAGCGGCATTAATGTTGCCACCACGACCTTGTTCGTTTGCCAATTGAGCGCGAACTTCGGGTTCAACAGTCGAGGCCGAAACCAAGACGCGACCACCGTCAGCGCTGATAATGCTGGCGTAGATGTGCAAGTTCGTACGATAAACCGTCAAGCGGTCCATCTTTTGCATCTTAATACGAGCACGCGTAGCACGTGCACGACGCAGACGACTTTCTTTCTTATTGATCATTTCAGTCTCCGCCCCGATTACTTCTTCTTCGTTTCCTTGATCACGACGTGTTCGTCAGCATAACGAACGCCCTTGCCCTTATAGGGTTCCGGCGGACGATAGCCACGAATGACAGCAGCGGTTTGACCCACTTTTTGCTTGTCAGCGCCCTTGATCACGATTTCCGTTTGACTCGGGGTTTCAGCCTTCACACCAGCCGGCATCTTGTGCACGACAGGATGAGAGAAGCCAAGCGACAAATTCAACGTGTCACCACTGGCTTGAGCACGGAAGCCCACGCCAATCAAAGTCAACTTCTTTTCGAAGCCAACGCTGACACCCACGTTCATGTCGTTGATCAATGCACGCATCGTGCCGGAAGCAGCGTTAGCTTCGCGGCTGCTGTCAACAGCTTCAAAGTGCAAATGATCACCGTCTTGCTTGATAGCCACCAAGGCGTTGAGCTTCAAGCTCAATTCGCCCTTCGGACCCTTCATCGTGATCGTGTCAGCCGTCAACTTGCATTCGACGCCCTTAGCAATGATCACCGGGTTCTTAGCGATTCGCGACATTTTCTATCCTCCTCGCTTATTAGGCCACGTAGCAAATGACTTCGCCACCGATGCCAGCTTCACGAGCCTTACGATCGGTCATCACACCCTTCGGCGTAGAAACGATCGCAACACCCAAGCCATTCATCACTTGCGGAATCGTTTGGTGGTTCTTGTAAACACGGAGGCCCGGACGAGAAACGCGTTCAAGGCGTTCGATAACGGGGCGACCAGCGTAATACTTCAAACCAACGTGTAATTCAGTCTTACCGTTGTTAGCAACAACCGTAAAACCATCAATGTATCCTTCATCCTTCAAGACTTGGGCGATAGCCACCTTCAGCTTGGAGGAGGGCATAACCACTTCCGTCTTGTCGACAGTTTGACCGTTACGAATACGGGTCAACATATCGGCGATCGGATCACTCATGCTCATGATAATCTCCTCGCTTACCAGCTAGCCTTGATGAGGCCAGGAATATCACCGCGCATTGCGGCTTCACGGATCTTACCGCGAGCTAAGCCGAATTTGCGGAACGTGCCACGGGGACGACCCGTCAAACCGCAGCGGTTACGCATACGGCAGGGGCTTGCGTCACGGGGCAACAATTGTAATTGTTGACGAGCTTCCATCTTTTCTTCGAAAGAAGCAGAAGCATCGTTGATAACTGCCTTCAAGGCAGCGCGCTTTTCTGCGAACTTGGCGACCGTAGCGGCACGCTTCAAGTCACGGTTAATCAGTGCGAGTTTAGCCAATTCACACCTCGATTAATTGCGGAACGGAAAGCGGAAAGCAGCGAGGAGAGCCTTAGCTTCTTCGTCGGTTTTCGCAGTCGTCGTGATAGAAATATTCATCCCACGGATCTTATCGATCTTATCGTATTCGATTTCGGGGAAGATGATTTGTTCTTTAAGACCGATGTTGTAGTTGCCACGGCCGTCGAAAGAGCGACCAGAGACACCACGGAAGTCACGAACACGCGGGAAAGCGATCGTAACCAAGCGGTCCAAGAATTCATACATGCGTTCGCCACGCAAGGTCACCATACAACCGATGGGCATGTTTTCGCGAATCTTAAAGTTAGCGATAGCCTTACGGGTCTTGGTAACAACCGGTTTTTGACCAGCAATCTTCGTGAGATCAGCAACAGCGTTGTCGATCAACTTCTTATCGTTAACCGCTTCGCCGATACCCATGTTCAACGTGATCTTCGTGATACGAGGAACTTGCATCGTGGTCTTGTAACCGAACTTCTTGGTGAGTTCGGCAACAATGGCTTCACGGTAGAGAGTTTGGAAACGAGACATTATCGATTTACCCTCTATTAAGCCTTAGCGCCAACAACACTGTTGTCGCTCTTAAACACGCGAACCTTCTTACCGTCGATTTCCTTGAAACCAACACGTTCGCCCTTACCAGTAGCCGGATTCACGAGCATGACGTTAGATTGATCGATCGGCATAACCTTGTTTTCGATGCCACCGGCCGTACCCATCATGGGGTTCGGACGACGGTGCTTCTTAACAACATTAATGCCTTCAACCGTCACGTGACGATCGTCAACGCGGGAGAGCACGGTACCGCGCTTGCCCTTGTCTCGGCCGGTGATAACGATAACTTCGTCACCTTTACGGATGCGTTGCATCGCGCGTCTCCTTACAAAACTTCCGGAGCCAAAGACACAATCTTCATGAATTGTTCCGTACGCAATTCACGCGTAACCGGTCCGAAGATACGAGTGCCAATCGGCTCAAGCTTAGAATTAAGTAACACAGCGGCGTTACCATCGAAAGAGATGGAGGAACCGTCTGCACGACGAACGCCCTTGGCGGTGCGAACTACAACAGCGTTGTAAACTTCACCCTTCTTGACGCGGCCACGCGGAGCAGCTTCCTTAACCGTCACTTTGATGACATCACCAATGTTGGCGTAGCGGCGCTTAGAACCGCCCAACACCTTGATACACATCACCGAACGAGCGCCCGTGTTATCGGCCACGTCCAGTTTGGTTTGCATCTGAATCATGATTTCCTATTTCCCAACTTATTCCGCTATGCGGATAGTATTGGTCCCGTAATTGGGAGGAAGCACAATACCCTTGCTTCGCTGAAGCCCGGATTTCCGGGGTGCTAGGCAAAAATATTGCACCTGACAAAACAGTTGAGGCTAACTCGTGAGAGTCAACCTCAACCACGAAGCCGCAAGTATATCTAAGAAAAAGAAAACTTGCAAGCCTTTTTTGAATTAGATGATTTCGGCCTTCTTCAAAACCTTCGTCACCGTCCAAGACTTGGTCTTGGAAACCGGACGCGTTTCGGAGATTTCAACCGTATCCCCTTCCATCAAATCGTTAGCTTCGGTATGAGCGTGGTATTTCTTAGAAACAACCACGAACTTGCCGTACAACGGATGCTTAACTTTACGTTCAACCAAGACCGTAACCGTCTTTTGCATCTTGTTGCTGACAACTTTACCAACTAACGTACGAGTTAACGTCGTTTTTTGAGTTTCTTGCATCATTTCGAGGCCGCCTTTTGAGCGAGAATCGTGCGAACGCGGGCGATTTCTCGACGCGTCGTGCGCAACTGATTCGTGTTTTGAAGTTGTTGCGTACCGTGTTGCATGCGTAACTTAAAGTGAGCATGCATCAAGTCAGCCAATTCCTTCTTAAGCGCAGCCTCATCCATGGCGCGCAATTCTTTTGCGTTCATTGCCGTCTCTCCTTACATACCGATTTGGCGGACAACAAACGTGGTCTTGATCGGCAACTTGGCAGCTGCGAGAGCGAAAGCTTCGCGAGCCAAGGCTTCATCAACCCCGTCCATTTCATAAAGCACACGGCCCGGTTGCACTAAGGCCACCCAGTATTCCGGATTACCCTTACCGTTACCCATACGGACTTCGGCAGGCTTTTCGGAAATGGGCTTGTCCGGGAACACGCGGATCCAAACGCGACCACCACGCTTAATATGGCGCGTGATAGCACGACGAGCTGCTTCGATTTTGCGAGCCGTAAGACGGCCGCGTTCGAGAGCCTTAAGACCAAATTCACCGAAGGAAACGTTGGCACCACGCGTGGCTAAACCGTAGTTACGGCCCTTTTGATCCTTGCGGTACTTGCGTCGATTAGGTTGCAACATCGCTTATTCTCCGTCTTTAGAAGCAGCCGGGGCAGCCTTCTTAGCACGACGAACCGGCTTCTTATCAGCCTTTTCGCCGTCAGCGGCACCAGCTTCGTTCGTCACAGCCTTACGCGTGCGGCGAGCGGCCGGCTTACCAGCGCGGTCACCAGCAGGGCGGCGAGAGCGACGATCTTCACGTTCGTTCTTTTCTTGAGCTTGCGTGTCTTCGGCATAGCCGTCGCCACGGTAAACCCAAACCTTAACACCGATAATACCGTACGTCGTATTGGCTTCAGAGAAACCGTAATCGATGTTGGCGCGCAACGTATGAAGCGGCACGCGACCTTCACGATACCATTCCGTACGAGCGATTTCAGCACCGTTCAAACGACCAGCGGACATGATCTTGATGCCTTGAGCGCCCAAACGCATAGCGTTTTGCATAGCGCGCTTCATGGCACGACGGAACATCACACGCTTTTCGAGTTGTTGCGTGATGCTGTCAGCGATCAATTGAGCGTCGAGTTCAGGACGACGAACTTCTTCGATGTTGACGTGAACAGGCACGCCCATCATCTTTTGAACTTCGTTCTTCAAAACTTCGATGTCTTGACCTTGCTTACCGATCACAACACCCGGACGGGCGGAGAAAATCGTAATACGAGCGTTCTTAGCAGGACGTTCGATCAAGATACGGCTAACAGAAGCGTTCTTCAACTTCTTTTGCAAGAAGCTACGAACCTTCAAGTCTTCGCCCAACGTACGGGCGAAATCACGGCCTTCCGCGTACCAACGCGAGGTCCAGTCACGCGTCACAGGGAGACGGAAGCCGGTGGGGTTAATTTTTTGTCCCATAATTCACCTATATTACTTGTCACCAACAGACACGTAGATGTGGCAGGTTTGCTTGTTAATACGCGTACCACGACCCTTAGCGCGAGCGCCGAAGCGACGCAACGTCGTAGCCTTTTCCACGTAGATCTTCGTCACGCGCAAATCGTCGATATCAGCGCCGTCGTTGTGTTCGGCGTTAGCGATAGCAGACTCAAGTGCCTTCTTAATAATGACGGCAGCTTTCTTTTGCGTGAACGTAAGAATGTTCAAAGCCTTATCCACGGGCTTACCGCGGACGAGGTCGGCGACCAAGCGGCCCTTTTGAGCCGAGAGACGTACGCCACGAACAATAGCAGAGGTTTCCATTATCTAACTCCTACTAGTTATTTCTTGTCGGACGCGTGACCCTTAAACGTACGGGTCAAAGCGAATTCGCCCAACTTGTGGCCGACCATGTTTTCATTAACGTACACCGGGACGTGTTGACGGCCATTGTGGACGGCAATCGTCAAACCGATGAACTCAGGAAGAATCGTAGAACGACGAGACCAGGTCTTGACCGGACGCTTGTCACGGCTAGCTTGGGCGGCTTCCACTTTCTTCATCAAGTGCCCATCAACAAACGGGCCTTTCTTTAAGGAACGAGACATTCTAGGCCCCCTTATTTACGGTTTCGGCGCGAAACGATCATAGAATCGGTGCGCTTGTTGTTACGAGTACGGTAACCCTTGGTGAGTTGACCCCAAGGCGTAACCGGAGCACGACCCGTGCCAGTACGGCCTTCACCACCACCGTGCGGGTGATCCACCGGGTTCATGGCAACGCCACGGACCGTCGGACGAACACCACGCCAGCGCTTAGCACCAGCCTTACCGAGTTCGCGCAAA
>CABSHY010000003.1 GCA_902477615.1 uncultured Sutterella sp. | reverse complement strand
CATGACCGAATGTCGAAAGACGCCCGCATTGATGAGTTGCGCTCCAGAGTCTTTTTTTGGCGCTGTCTTACAGTGTGCTGCATTGGGTCTTGAGCCTGGTTCCGCATTGGGGCATTGCTACCTTCTCCCCTTCGGCAACGGCAAGGATAAGAGCGGACGAGCTAACGCACAACTAATCATTGGTTACCGAGGCATGATCGACCTTGCTCGACGCTCTGGCCAAATCATCAGTCTGTCCGCCTACTGTGCTCATGAAAAAGACGAGTTTGAGTGGACCCTCGGCCTTGAGCCAAACATCATTCACAAGCCCTCCCCTCTTGCAGATCGTGGCCCTGTGACTTACGTGTACGCAGTCGCAAAGCTTAAAGGTGGTGGCGTCCAGTTTGAAGTCATGAGTCGAGCGGAAATTGAAGCGGTACGTAAAACGTCCAAAGCCGGAAGCTCAGGGCCGTGGGCAAGTCACTGGGACGAAATGGCGAAAAAAGGTCTCGCCCTTGATACGCGCATCCCGACCCCCGCAGGTTGGACAACGATGGAAGAACTTCATAAGGGTGACAAGGTCTTCGATAAGGACGGCAAGGTGACGACCGTCACCGCCGTCTCCGAAGTCAAGCACCTGCCGTGCTTCCGCGTCACCTTTACGAACGGTTCTTCTGTTGTCTGCGACGATGAGCATCGTTGGCTTGCTCGCAAGGGCGGTGCGAATGCATGGCGTCAGCCGTACCGTGAAATGACCGTAAACGAGATGTATGAAGCCAAAGAGGATGGGCTATCAGTGACGATCCCGGTTCAAGGAGCCCTGGCTCTCCCGGAAGCCAATCTACCGCTTGATCCGTACATCCTTGGCTACTGGCTTGGCGATGGTTCTGCCAGAGGCGCACAGATCACGTGTTCGAAAGAAGATCTTCCGCACGTCATAGAAGCAATCAAGGCCGCAGGATTTTCTGTTGGGACGATTCGTTCAGATGGCCGATCCGAAGCCGTCACAGTAGGTGCTACTGACGGAATGAGAACAAAACTTCTCGGCATGAATCTCATTCTGAATAAGCATATTCCTGACGCATACATGAGAGGCTCGATTGAACAGCGTAAGGCATTACTTGCCGGGTTGCTTGATTCTGACGGCCATTGCGATAAGGAACGTGGACGAGCAAGCTTCTGCTCGTCGGACCGAAAACTCCGAGACTCGGTGTTCGAGCTTGCGTGTTCTCTTGGAGAATGCCCGCACAAACGAGACTTCATGGCTGTCGTGTACGAGCACGGCTTCCCCAAGAAGTTCCCTACGTACCAAGTTGAATGGAAGCCGTCTTTCAACCCGTTCCACCTAGCTCGAAAGGCCGCGAACTATCAGGGCAGAAAGATCAATCCGTACCTTGGGATCAAGTCCATCGAAAAAATCGAAAGCGTCCCGACGAAGTGCATCGCTGTTGATAGTCCGTCCAGAACCTACCTCTGCGGCGACAATATGGCGGTAACCCACAACACCGTCATCCGCAGACTGTTCAAGTACCTGCCGGTCAGCATTGAAGCTGTCCGAGCGGTTGAAGTTGACGAAAAGGCCGACCGAGGCGAGGCCGTTACAACTCAAGATTTCCTTGATGGCGAATTCATTGAAAAGGGTGAAGATAGCGATCAAAAAGAAATTCAAACAAATCCTGACGGCTCCATCAATTGGGACAGCGTCTAAAACGAACACGGGCGAAAGCGGCTCCTTGCGTGAGTAGCCCTTCAAAAGGAACAACGAAATGAAGTCGAAGTTTGAAAAACGACAATTAAAAATACACGGCTATTCAATCTCGCCGACTATCTCACGCCAACAAGCTTGTGAGATTTTAGGCTGTAGCGAGCGGACGATTGACCGTCTTCGCAAGCGTGATTTGCCCTATTTTAAGATCGGCAACGCTGTCAACTTCCTTCTTAAGGACGTTCTTGACTATCGTAGTCGTTTGATTAAAGAGGCGGCTTGACATGATGAAACTCGAAGACTTATTGCTCGCATTGATGTGCCTTCTGACTTTCAGTCTGATCGTGATTGAGTTTGCTAAGGCTTTTGGATTGCTTTAAGGAATTTGAAATGAGTATTTCACCCTTTCTAATTTATTTGATTGACGTTTGTGACTCGCTCCATGTGTTTTGCTACATAGCGTGTGGAACCTCCATTGGTACCGTTTTAATTATTATTTTCGGTTGGTTTGTTTCGGAGGCACCTGTTGAGAGGTTAAAGGAAATCTTTATTGAGTTGTTCATTAAATACGTATTGATTGTGTTCTTTGCCTCGGGAGTTGGTTGTATTTTTGTCCCATCTAAGACCGTACTGGTTCAAATGCTGGCGATCCCACCGATCATCAACAACGAGCAAGTTCAAGAGTTGCCGGTAAACATTCTCAACTTCGTTAACGATTACCTGAAGCAACTCGAGAGGGAGAAAGACTTATGAAAAAGGCATTTAACTTTTTAGCTGAAGTGCTTTCTTGCTTAGGAACTATTTTTGTTATAGCCGCCGTGTTCGCATTAATCTGCGCCCTTGTTTTCCTTAGTGTGTTTTTAATGACCTCTGCGTGGGAGTTGTTATGTGGTTAGACATTCTTCATGGAGTTTTCCTAGGGATTGGCGTAGTCGTCGTTGTGATCGAAATCATTAACTTCATAGGAGGTATGTGATGAGGTTCGCACTTAAAGACAAAGAGAAACAAGCTCAACTTGACGCTTTGAGCGAAACGAATAAGTTTTCTGATGTTCTCAATCGTGAAATGTGCGAGAGCTTTTTCAAACAACTCCTTGGAATCCAAATTCATTTTGGACGACTCCTGGAAGAACACTTGCACGGGGGATTTGTAGAGAAGGTGTTTGAATACCGGGCTTTCATTCGCAAAGAGGAGATTGAAGTCATCGAGGACTTGAAGCCAAATATTTGGCATCTCCGTGAAAAATTTGATGGAAATCCGAATCGATATGTTCTTGTTGAGCGTATTGAATATGAAGATGATGATAGTTTTTACCGTATTTCAAAAGATGACTTTGGAATTACTCATCTAGGAGTTGGCACAACTCACTTCATGTACATCGAGCACCCGGAGGTGAGTAATGAGTGAATACAACCCTAACGCTTGGAATGCTTTTCCTGAGGTGACCCCCCCAAGGAATGTGTGGATGCGTGTTGAATATGAATGTCAACTTGGTCAATTGAGAGCATGGTACGCAATGGGTTCTCGCTTGAAATGGAATGGAAAAGATTGGTTGACTGGATTCAAAGGTGAAAGTCTCTGCGTTCATAAAGCAAAAAACATTCTTTTTCGACCGTGGGAGGACTAGATGATACGAGTCACAAACCGCCAAAAAGCAAGGCTAATCAAGTTGGCTTGCAAGATGTACGGTAAAGATTATCGCAAAGTGATGAAAGAAACCGAGGATGATCACCGCTGCTGTGGTTCGGATGACGGCTACAGCTCTTTCTCTGACAACCTCATAGTTTGCATTGATGTCAAGCCCTACAGTGAAGACTTTGTTCAAATCACTTTAAACGAAGGCGATTGGGAGGAGATATGACACAAGTTGACTGGAAGCCTTGGCCGAAGGAAAAGCCGAAAGAATGCAAAGAGTATCTTATAACGTGCTTTGACGGTATTCGAGAAGATCTTTGCGTCAACTTTGATTATTTTGACCCCAAAAGAGGATGGGATTTATTTGATAAAGATGGAGACAAAGTGACCGCTTGGGCAGAACTGCCCGAGCCGTATAAAGGAGAGGCAAATGATTAGACAAGCACTTCTTAAGCGTTTCTTTGCGACACCAGGTGGGAAAGGCCCCTGTTTGTCAGAGCCTAAAAACGGCGAGATTGTGCTTTTGCGAGTGATTGAAGATGATGGCGGAACTCCGATCGAGCACCAAATGAAAGCTCGATACGTTCGATATTCAGACGGTTTTTGGGCTTTTATTAATGAAAACAACGCTGTCATCATTGATCAAAATCTGATTGATGACAATCCAGAAACCAAGTACAAAATTCTTTTTGATTCATTCGATCCCAAGTGGGACGAAGCAGAGATCGTTTTCTGTGACATTGAAAACTTTTACGACAAACCCAAAAAATGAAGGCTTGTTGATTTGAAAAAAAGTCGCAGAAATCGCCCAATGTAAACGTTTTGCTGAGATGGCAAGGAGAAACGAATGATGAAGTTAAGTAGAAAGGGCCTAAACAAAAGACTTGGACGACTAATCTAATTTCAACAAACTTCATCATTCACTTATTAGAAGTTTTCTAATAAGTGCAACAAGAGACAATTATGACATGGACAAAACTTTGCGAAGAGCTCCCGAAACTCGATGAGCCGATAGCATTAAAGTACCACGGCAAATCCTATTTCGGAATTCACGAGCAGGACGAGAACGGTGATTTCATTCACTGCCAAGACGAAGCAACCGGCGCCTTCGTCTTTTCTTTATCTCTGAATTTTCTTTTTAACGACCCCGATATTTTGTGGAGGTACTTTGATGATTGACGACAATCGAATCAAGCTGATTGCAGAACACTATGGATTTGATCGCCAGTGCGACAAACTCATCGAAGAGATGTCTGAGCTTTTAGTTGCGATCACTCATATGAAGAAGAAAGACGAGAACTGTGCTGATCACTACTCAAACTTCATCGAGGAGTTGGGGGATGTTTTGATCATTGCAGAGCAACTCAAAATCTTACTTCCACATCACGATCGTACTGCGCTAGATGAGTCCATCAGCTTCAAGCTAAACAGAGAAATCGAACGCATGGAGAACAACAGAAATTAGTAAAAGAAAGGATTAAAAATGAATTGGCAATACGTGAAGAACGTCGAACCACCGAAAAATAAAATCATCATGCTTTATGTCAAGACCACGGGTAATTTGACATTTGGCCGAATTACAGACGATGGCACGTTAGAATTCTCCACAAGCTTTTTCGCTGGTGGGATCGGGCTTGCCCCCTCACGCTACCCGTTTGAAGCGTTTTTAAAGACATGGCCCAACGTGATGTGGGCACCGTTTATCAAACCTTGAAATTCAAAGCCCTCACGTTCTCGTTCAGGATGTGGGGGCTTTTTGTTATTTAGTAGACTGCTTTGCAAGTCGAAGCTGTCTAACACTCTTCATTGTAAGACTTTCGTCAAATTGATCCTTATATTTTTCAGAGAATGAATCAATCATGTCAGCCCAATCTTGCAACATTTGACGCCGTTGCTCGGCATATTCTGCCTTGTTGTAGACTCTTCTGATGCCACCGGGCAATTCGTGTGCAAGAGCCTTTTCAATCCAGTCGCTTGTGTAGTTGTACTCATGAAGAAGCGTACTCCCCGTTCTGCGAAGATCGTGAGGACTAAATTTCTCAAGCGGAATATTGTAGTCTTCGGCAGCTGCTACACAGTCACGACATAGGCGATTAAGCGAATGTTCGCTAATATGTTTTGACAGATTTGATCGTGCCGGCAAAACATATTCTGAGCCTAATGCCATGTAGTTCAATCCTACAAACAAGTCAACCGCCTGTCTTGACAAGTAGACAACGTGAGGCCTTCCCATCTTCATGCGCTCTTTTGGTATTTCCCAAGTCGCATTTTCAAAGTCAATCTCACTCCACTTCGCTCCAATCAACTCACCCTTTCTAACCAACGTCAGCAACAAAAGTTTTAAGGCATGCTTCAATTGAGGTGCGCTCGAAATCTTGCTAAGAACAAAATTCAAACTAGCGATTTCGCATTCAGACAATGCCCGGTCTCGAGCTTGAAAAGTATGAATTGAGCTAGGACGGATTCTGCGAGCAACATTCTCGAGTTTTTCTCCATGGTCAATTGCATACTCATAAACGCCCACCATGATATTTCGGACTTGAATGGCCGTTGCTGGCGCTCCGCCTTCGTTGATTTCATCACAAACTTTTCTAATAGCTTCAAAAGAAAGTTCGTTTAATTTCCAATTTTCCCATCTCTTTAGGATGTGACCGTTAATGACATAGCGCTTTAGCTTTTTTGTTGACTCTGCAACATCAAGACTTTCAAAATAACGCTCCACCCACTGACCAACACTGCCCGATTGTTTATTTTTCTCTTGAGCTTCTTTCTTATTGATCATTGGCGATTGACCGGACGCAATCATTTTTTTAATGTCTTGCAATCTCATTCTGGCTTCGGCAAGCGTTAGGTCTTTTTTCCAAACGCCGAACGTGTAGGTCTCTTGACGTCCGTTGATTCTGTAGTTACACCTAAACGAGATAGTACCGTTTGCAGAGACGAAAGCATAAAGCCCATCACGGTCAGAAACTTTGTAGCCTTTTTCCTTTGGTTTCAGCAATATTTCTGTAAGCATAATTCTCCCAATTGATGGTATTGAAAAATTAACGAAATTGCGATTTTTCGCTCTCAATACCATCAACAGTATTTCAATACCATCAACAATACCATCAAACTCTACTGACTACAATAGTCTACTTCTGACTACTTCTGACCAGGCCTGACTAGTGCAAAACCCAATAAAAATGGGCGGTTGGTGTCTATTCTGGTCTACACCTGACCGCCCATGTCTAGTTAAACAATCACTCCCATTCGATCGTGCCCGTGGGCTTCGGCGTCAAATCGAAGACAACACGATTAACACCTTCAACTTCGTTGGTGATACGTTGCGTGATGTGTTGCAACAAAGCAAACGGAACATCTTCAACCGTAGCGGTCATGGCATCAACGGTGTTGACGGCACGAATGATCACAGGCCAAGCGTCCGTGCGCTTGTTGTCCTTCACGCCAACGCTCTTGAAGTCCGGGATAGCAGTAAAGTATTGCCAAACCTTGCCTTCCAAACCGTTCTTAGCGAATTCTTCACGCAAAATAGCGTCAGATTCACGAACAGCTTCCAAACGGTCACGCGTGATAGCGCCCAAGCAGCGAACGCCAAGACCCGGACCCGGGAACGGTTGACGATAAACCATGCCATCGGGCAAACCGAGGGTCTTACCGACCATGCGGACTTCGTCCTTAAAGAGCAATTGCAACGGTTCAACCAAACCGAATTGGAGGTCTTCGGGCAAGCCACCCACGTTGTGGTGAGCCTTAACACCGTGACTTTCCAAAATGTCCGGATAAATCGTGCCTTGAGCCAAGAATTCGATACCTTCTTGCTTACGAGCTTCTTCTTCGAAAACGCGGATGAATTCAGCACCGATCACCTTACGCTTGGTTTCAGGATCAGCAACACCGGCCAACTTATCCAAGAAGCGGTCAACGGCATCAACATACACCAAGTTGGCGTTCATTTGGTTACGGAAGACTTCAACTACTTGTTCCGGTTCGCCCTTGCGCAACAAACCGTGGTTCACGTGCACGCAAACCAATTGTTGGCCAATGGCCTTAATCAACAAAGCAGCAACCACAGAAGAGTCAACACCGCCAGACAAAGCAAGCAAAACCTTCTTGTCACCGACTTGTTCACGGATCAACTTCACTTGTTCTTCAATGAAAGCCGTCGCCAACGCTTCATTGTTGATGCGTTGCATGCTTTCGGGACGAACGATAGTGGACATCGGAATACTCCTAACAAATTAAAAGAAAACTTCCCATATCCTCATAAATCACTAGGGTTTACGAGGAAATATATCTAACCTTTCGATTATAACAAGAGACGAAATCTTGAAAAAGAAAAGGTCACAGATTTTTTTCAATCTGGAACCTTTTTCTTTAACTCATTGGGCCCAAAGGCACAAAAAGATTATTCCCACTCAATCGTGGCAGGCGGTTTACCGCTGATGTCATAAACCACACGGTTAATGCCACGGACTTCATTGATGATGCGGTTAGAAACCTTGCCTAAGAGTTCATAGGGCAAATGAGACCAGTGAGCCGTCATGAAGTCAGACGTTTCAACGCAACGTAAGCTCACAACCCATTCATAGGTGCGGCCGTCGCCCATAACGCCCACGCTCTTAACCGGCATAAAGACCACGAAGGCTTGGCTTACCTTGTCATAAAGACCAGCTTCACGCAATTCTTCAATAAAGATCGCATCGGCTTCACGCAAAAGGTCAGCGTATTCCTTTTTGACTTCACCCAAAATACGCACACCCAAACCCGGACCCGGGAACGGATGACGGTAAACCATTTCAGCGGGCAACCCTAACGTGATACCCAATTCACGGACTTCGTCCTTGAACAAATCACGCAACGGCTCTAAGAGCTTCAAGTGCAACGTTTCAGGCAAACCACCCACATTGTGGTGGCTCTTAATGGTCTTAGCCTTCTTCGTCTTGGCACCGGCCGATTCAATCACATCAGGATAAATCGTGCCTTGGGCAAGCCACTTGGCTTGCGTTAACTTACCGGCTTCTTCTTGGAAGATTTCCACGAATTCGCGACCGATGATCTTGCGCTTTTGTTCAGGATCATTCACCCCTTCCAAAGCCTTCAAGAAACGCGTTTCTGCGTCAACCACGATCAACTTCAAGCCCATGTTCTTTTGGAACGTTTCTTCGACTTGTTGGCGTTCGTTCTTACGCAAAAGACCGGTATCAACGAAAACGCAAGTAAGCTGATCGCCAATGGCTTCATGAATCAAAGCGGCAGCAACCGAGGAGTCAACGCCACCGGAGAGGCCCAAAATAACTTCTTCTTCGCCCACTTCTTCACGAATCTTTGCGATGGCTTCTTTGGCATAGTCACCCATGATCCAAGAAGGTTCAGCCTTACAAATATCGAGAACGAAGCGATTTAAAAGATCGCGACCCTTGACGGTGTGCGTAACTTCCGGGTGGAATTGCACGGCATAAAATCCGCGCTTTTCATCGCACATCCCGGCAATGGGGCAAGAGGGCGTGGAGCACATCACTTCAAATCCGGGCGGGATTTGCGTGACCTTATCACCGTGGCTCATCCAAACCTTGAGGATGGAGTCGCCTTCTTCGTTTTTAAAATCTTCAATACCGTCAAACAAACGGTTATTGGCGTGAGACTTCACTTCAGCGTAGCCGAATTCACGCTTACCAATATTTTCAACCTTGCCACCCAATTGTTGAGCCATGGTTTGCATACCGTAGCAGATCCCCAAAACAGGAACACCGGCTGAGAAAACGGCTTCGCTGGCTTGGTCATTATTTTCTTCGTAGGCACTCATGTGAGAACCCGACAAAATAATGCCTTTGGGGTTAAATTCGCGAATAAATTCTTCGCTGACATCGTTGGGACAAACTTCGCAGTACACGTGAGCTTCGCGCACGCGACGTGCGATCAACTGCGTGACTTGAGAGCCGAAGTCAAGGATGAGAATACGATCATGAGCCATGATTTTTTGGCCTTTCTATGTGGTTAAAACCAGAAAAAGCGCGAAATGTTTCGCGCTTTTTCTTACCTAATCAAGATTAGTGTTCTTGACGGTAGTTCGGAGCTTCCTTCGTGATACGGACGTCATGGACGTGAGATTCACGCCAGCCGGCGGCCGTGATTTCGACGAATTCAGCACGATTGCGCATTTCGTCAATCGTAGCACAACCGCAGTAGCCCATGGAAGAGCGCAAGCCACCGATCATTTGATAAACGATTTGAGCGAGCGGACCCTTGTACGGAACCATACCTTCAATACCTTCCGGAACGAACTTGTCGATGTTGCCGGAATTGTTGTCTTGGAAGTAGCGGTCAGCAGAACCCTTGGTCATAGCGCCAAGGCTACCCATGCCGCGGTAGCTCTTGAAGGAGCGACCTTGGTAGAGAACCACTTCACCCGGAGCTTCATCGGTACCGGCGAACATACCACCCATCATCACGGCATTGGCACCGGCTGCGATAGCCTTAGCAATGTCACCAGAGAAGCGGATACCGCCGTCAGCGATCAACGGAACGCCCGTGTCCTTCAATGCGTCAGCAACCGTAGCAACGGCCGTGATTTGCGGAACACCGACACCGGCAACGATACGGGTCGTACAAATAGAACCCGGGCCGATACCGACCTTAACGCCATCAGCACCGCGATCAACCAAAGCCAAAGCGGCTTCAGGCGTAGCGATGTTACCACCGATCACTTGCAAGTCGGGGTAGTTCTTCTTAACCCATTCAACGCGATCGAGCACGCCCTTGGAGTGGCCGTGAGCCGTGTCAACCACGATCACGTCAACACCGGCGTTGACCAACAATTCAATACGTTCTTCCGTACCGGCACCAACGCCAACAGCAGCACCAGCCAACAAGCGACCATGAGAGTCCTTAGCAGCATTGGGGTGCAAACCGGCCTTGATGATATCCTTAACTGTCATCAAACCAGAGAGGTTGAAGTCAGCGTCAACAACCAACACGCGTTCAACGCGGTGTTCGTGCATCAAGCGCTTGGCATCGTCCAAGCTTGCACCTTCGCGAACCGTAACCAAGCGTTCAGCCGGCGTCATGATTTGAGAAACAGGGATGTCCATGCGCGTTTCAAAGCGCAAGTCACGAGAGGTGACCATACCCAAAACCTTGCGGCCGTCAACCACCGGAAGACCGGAGATGTGACGTTCACGGCTAACACGCAACACTTCGCCAACGGTCATGCCAGGCGTAACAGTGATGGGGTCAGCAACCATACCGGCTTCGTGACGCTTAACGCGAGCCACTTCAGCGGCTTGTTGCTTAGCCGTCATGTTCTTGTGGATGAAACCGACGCCACCTTCTTGAGCCAAAGCAATGGCCAAGCCAGATTCCGTCACGGTGTCCATAGCAGCGGAGACCATCGGAATGTTCAAGCTTAAGTTGCGGGTGATTTTGGTGGTGAGGATCGTGTCTCGAGGAAGGATTTCCGAGTGAGCCGGAACGAGAAGCACGTCATCGAAGGTAAGAGCCTTCTGTCTAATACGCATGTTAACCTCTGTCGAAAAAAAGAAAAGGAATTCGGCACTCGCCACTAAGTGGCGTTTTTAGATTAACAACGCATTTTATCCTATTTGAAACACTTTGGGCAAAAAAATTATGTTTTTTTGCTTATACGCAAAAAACTTTTCCGATTCACTAGAAAAGTCGATGTTTCCCGCCATTGCGCCCCATTGCTAAGACATTGTTTCCTGAGCGATTTTTCTCTTCACGGAGACGGCGAGCAGTCATCGGATCAACGGTTAAAGGCGGCAAAATTTCAATGCGATCCCCGTCAACCAAAAGGCGATCAGCCTCACAGCGCTCATTCCAAACGGCCAATGTATGCTTTTGAGAAGGCGTTACACCGGCAGCTTTTAAAGCATCCTCAACACGAGAACCATCGGTGAGTTCGAGTTCCGTGAGTTGAACTTGATCAGCATTAACGAGAGCGACAAAAATATGCATCTTTTCCACCTATAGAGAGACAAAAAAGTTTAACGAAAATACGACACCTCTTCAAACTTTCTCGATTTTTCGTTTTCGAATAATTACAACAACGCATTAAAAAGAGGTCTCTTAATTGCTAAAATGATGTGTTCTGAATCAGTTTCATTAATTGGAAAACATGGCCAATATTGTTAATCGCAAAGCCCTCTTTGATTACTACATTGAAGAGAAGATTGAAGCCGGGATGGTTCTTCAAGGCTGGGAAGTCAAATCGATCCGTGAGGGTCGCGCTCAAATTAAAGAAGCCCACATCATTATTCGTAATGGTGAGCTCTTTTTGTTGAACGCCCACATTACGCCCTTGAAGACGGCAAGCACCCATGAAAAAGCCGATCCCACGCGTCTTCGTAAGCTTTTGATGCATTCCCGTGAGATCGACAAATTCACGGGTAAGGTTGAACGCACCGGTTTCACGCTTATTCCTTTGGATATGCACTTCGTTCGCGGTCGCGTGAAATTGACCGTGGGTCTTGCCAAGGGTAAGCGCCAATACGAAAAGCGTGAAGACGAAAGCAAGAAGCAATGGGAACGCGATCGTCAACGTTTGCTTAAAACCCGCAATCGCTAACGTGTGACAAACACAAAAATTTAGGGGAAGCCACATCGGCCTCCCCTATTTTTTGTAAGCTACAAACGCTTATTCGTCTTTAGCGTCTTCGCCCTTTTCTTCTTCCTTAGCGCCTTCTGCTTTCGGATCACGGAAGTGAAGATCAAAGCCCACTAACAATTCCGTCCAACGCTTCCACAAAAGTAACATTTCCGGAGCGGCATCTTCGCCGAACGGTTCAATGCCTTTACCGGCCAATTCAAAAAGCGTGTTATAGACTTCGGCCATGAAAACAGCAAAAGCCGAATAGATCAATGTAGCATTGTCTTCGGGCAACTTGCCGCCCGAGGCTTGAGCCAATTCGTTACCGAGTTTGAAGCGCAAGTTCCCTGCCAAACCATTCGGATACCACTCAGCATCAATTTCAAATTGTTCGTTTTTGCCCGTGAAGGTCGCACCCAACCAATTCAAAACCTTGCGATCGATTTCATCCATCTTCTCTTCGGTCAATTCACCCTTTTCGGCGGCCACTGCACGTTGGTGCATGTCCATCATGAATTGACTTAAAATCGCACCCGTAATGCTCGGATGACGAAGCGGGCGCTTTTCGCATTCGCTTTGACAGCCCTTGCAATCACCATTACAGCTCATTATTCACTCCTTTAGTTTTGAAAGTCACTTGCTACGGGTGCTCCCGTCAATCGCAAGCTCCACAAATCAACGAAAGCTTCAATTGCAGGATTGTTATCCAACCCTTCTTGCATCGCATTGCTTTCTTTTAATACAACAAAAATTTCACTCACAAAGAACGCAAAAGCGTTGAACATAAACGCTTCGTCATCTTCGAAGTCAAAGTTCGGATTTTGAGCGCTCACTTCAGCGCCAATCGTCTCTTTTCCGTAAAGAACCAGAAGAACTCTGAATTCCGTGAAAATTACACAAACAGCAAGAAAAATGCTCGTTTTGCCCCGTGAAAGTGTCCATCAACCAAAGGGCCAAATTCATATTGGCCTCTTCGAGTTCTGCGATCTCCATCTCACATTCCATGACCTGAATCACGCGCTCCCATGTGTTCTTCACCGCTTGGAAAATGACTTCATGGGCCACAGGGTAGGACGAAATATTGGGAAGCGTTTCTCGCTTGGTGGCGTATCTTAACGGACAGGTCACTGTCTTAGTCCTCGAAAGTCACGGGATCGGTTTCACGAAGACCTAACATACGTTCGGCCCACATCACACAAAGGCGCTTACCTTCCTCTTGGAAGTTCATCGTGTCCATGTGGTGCGCAACCACCTTCATCAATTGATAGCAGTCACAGACAAACTCATAAGCCACCGTTTGCAAGATACCGCGGGTATCTTTGATATCTTCCGGTTTAACGCCCACTTTGTCTAAGCGTTCTTTCATGAAAAGCTTTAAGTAACCGGCTAACGGATCACCCGTCCAGTGGGGCTTGGGAATAAATTGTTCGTTTTTACCTGCTAAAACGGCGGCTAAAAAGGCTGCCGATTGTTTATCCATCGCAATGGCTTCTTCGCTTTTGAGTTCGCCGTTTGCCACCATCTTGCTTCGACGCGTGACGTCATAGAGCACAACTTCAAAGAGTTGCGTCAAAATATCTTTATCGGCGAGGTCAAACTGAGCGACGACTTGTTGTTGGTTTTCTTGGGCTTGATCGGCCATTTATTCTTCTCCAAGGAAGTAGTGAATCCACTTCGACTTTAAGGCATCACAGCGCAACTCAAACACTTCTTGTGTTTGTTCTTCTTCATGCACTGCGGCCAATAATTGCAAAAACTCTTCAGCCATCGTGGAAATCACAATCAACATGACAACGTTGGGATCTTTTTCTTGCGCAATATCACCATCGACTAATCCCAACGGGACAAGCGTATCGACCAAACGTTTTGCAAGCACTTCAAGCTGCAAATGGCCAGGAACAATGACCCCCTCATACTCTTGACAAAAACACGCCAAAAGATCAATGGAGCCTTCCATTAACGATTCAGAAGCCTTTTGTTCGTTTTCCATTTCTGTTGCATCAAAAATTGTGGCAAAAAAACGACTAAACACGGCCTGCATGACCTCAAGGTCACCAAGATTAATGGTGTCTTGTGCTTGCATCACAAAGCTCCTAAAAGTTTTTCAACAGACGCTAATTCTAACAAAAAGCGCGGTCACCCCCAATGGAAGATGACCGCGCTCATTTTGAACGTTTCGGATTACTTCAAGCGATCGACCAAGTTTGTCACTTGAGAAGTTGGGACCACCTTATCGGCTGCTGCCGGATCCGTTTGACGCATGATGCTCATCGCAGAGGCAATCATGCTGCCCATGTCATTTAAGTTACTCGGCAACAAAATCGTATTACCGGTCTTGGCAACTTGAGCAAAGGCGTCCACGTATTGTTGAGCGACCTTCAAGTTCACGGCATCCATGCCGCCCGGCGATTGCGTGGCTTGAGCAATTTGACGCAAAGCTTCAGCCGTAGCCGTTGCGATAGCCAATGTTGCTGCGGCTTCACCTTCGGCCTTATTGATAGCGGCTTGCTTTTCACCTTCGGACTCAGCAATAGCGGCTTCTCGGGCACCGGTTGCCAAGTTAATTTGTTCTTGCTTGCGACCTTCAGAAGCTGCTACCACAGCACGCTTTTCACGTTCAGCCGTAATTTGTTGTTGCATGGCTTGCAAAATCACGGCGGGCGGCGTCAAGTCCTTAATTTCGTAGCGCAACACTTTAACACCCCAGTTGAGAGCAGCTTCATCAATCGCACTCACCACCGATTGGTTAATCAAATCACGTTCTTCAAAGGTCTTATCCAATTCCATCTTACCGATCACGCTACGCAAGGTCGTTTGAGCCAATTGCGTGATGGCAATGATGTAGTTACTCGTACCGTAACTGGCGCGCTTGGGGTCTGTCACTTGGAAAAAGAGCACGCCGTCAACGGACAATTGCGTATTGTCCTTCGTGATACAGACTTGACTCGGCGTATCCAACGGCACTTCCTTTAAGGAGTGCTTATAGGCAACACGGTCAATAAACGGAATCACCACATTAAGACCGGGCGAGAGTACGGCGTGGAACTTCCCTAAACGCTCCACTACCCAAGCCGACTGTTGAGGCACCACTTTAATGGCCTGAAATGCAAACACGCAGGCCAATGCC
Source organism: uncultured Sutterella sp. (assembly GCA_902477615.1). Lineage (GTDB taxonomy): Bacteria > Pseudomonadota > Gammaproteobacteria > Burkholderiales > Burkholderiaceae_F > Aphodousia. The sequence goes on along the minus strand of CABSHY010000003.1, from coordinate 9,182 downwards.
GCCAATGACAACGTAAACGTCAAAAATCCGTCCATGACAGAACTCCTTGCGAATTAAATCTTTTTCAGAATGAGCGTGTTGCCACGCACTTGAACAATTTGGTGCAAACCTGTTTCAAGGTTGTGGGTATCGACAGCAACCGCATCCCACTGAGCACCGCGATATTGAACGCTCGTGCGGCCCTTGTCCTTCCATGCTAACACCTCAACCGTTTGGCCTTCATCTAAATTTTGTAAAGCATGCGCTTGCTCATCACTTTTCGTTTTAATCGAGCGAATCCGACGCACCCAAACGGAGCCGATTAAAGAGACAACGGCAAAAGCAACGACTTGCCACTCGACCGAGAAGTTCATGTACGCTGCCAAGGATCCTGCACAAGCAGCGACCGCTAAAACCAATAAGTAAAAGGTCGTGAGCATCAGCTCTAAAATGCCCAAAATCGCAGCGCAGATGAGCCAAATAATTGTTGCACTAAATGTCATTAATTAAGTCCTTGTATCGATGTCATTGAGTCAATGTCTATTCTTTGATTGTATCGCAGTCATCACTCGTTGCGGGCACGTTGAACACGCATTAAGGCAACGCTGATATTGAGCATGTTCTTTGCGATTTCATTGCGCAAATCCATGCAAACAACGTTATCCATTACGACACCTTCATTTGTTTTGAAGAAATCTCTATCACCGTCATTGGAAATTAACACCAGAATCTGAACAAACGGATTGATCACGCGAACCTCATCAACAATTCTTCTTTCCATCAACGCATCGCGCACGGTCACTACCACCAAATCAGCCGAAGCAATGTGCGCTTGCTCAAGCACTGACGTTTGCGTTGCATCACCCAACACAAAGTGACGCATCTCTTCGGTAGAAGTCAATCGATTAATATTTTGTTCAACGACAAAGGTTGGGTAGCCTTTGTCCATCATCGCGTCGTAGATGGACTTACCCATCACATTAAACCCGATAATAACCACCTGCCCCTTGGGCTTTGATGCGCCTCCTGATCGATGAGCACCCCAGACAACCGGATTGGGCAACGGACGAGGCGGGGAAATTTTCTTCATTAAAGGCTCAATTAAACGGAAAAAGAGCGGATTTAAAGCAATGCTCACAATGGCACCGGCCAAAATCAAAGTCATCAACTCTTGCGGCATGAAGTTTAATTGCACGGCCAAGCCGGCCAGAATGAAAGAGAATTCCCCCACTTGAGCCAAACCGGCGCCAATCGTTAAGGCGTAGCGCCAGTTGCACCCCAACAGACGAACAATTCCAACACTGGCAAGGCCGTTACCCATCAAAATGACAATAACCACACAAAGCACTTCAAGAGGTTGCTCAACAAGAGTCGTCGGATCAAAAAGCATCCCCACGCCTAAGAAAAAGATAACGGAGAAGGCGTCTTGTAGGGGTAATGTGTCTTGAGCAGCACGGTGAGCGTATTCACTTTCTCGCATCATCATGCCCGCAAAAAAGGCACCTAAAGCAAACGAGACTTTGAAGATCTCGGTTGCACCGTAAGCAATGCAAATGGCGATCGCAACAACGCAAAGCGTAAAAATTTCACGAGAACCCGTTTTAGCTGCCTTGAGCAATAACCAAGGCAAAACACGACGACCAATAACCACCATCGTGGCAATGAAGCCCACGATTAAAAGGGCAGTTTCCGCTAGCGCGAGCCCCAAATCATGGAAGTTCATGGACCCAGCTCCACGCAAATTGGCTAGTGTGGGTAACAACACCAAAAGCAAAACTGAGACCATGTCTTCAACAACAAGCCAGCCAACTGCCACTTGACCTTCGCCGGACTCCAATGCCCCATGCGTTTGCAAAGCCTTGACCATAACCACGGTAGAAGCACAAGACAAACATAGCCCCAAAATGAAGGAAGCCATTAGTGACCAGCCTGTCATGATCCCAAAGGTCATACCTAAACCGGTTGTTAAAGTCATTTGGAGAAGAGCACCAGGAACCGCAATGGCTTTGACACGCAAAAGATCTCGGATGGAAAAGCTCAGACCGACGCCAAACATCAAAAGCGTCACGCCAATTTCAGAAAGTTGGCTGGCGAGATTCACGTCCCCCACAAAACCGGGGGTAGTTGGTGCGATGCAGACACCGGCTAACAGATAACCGACCAACGCCGGGACTCTGAATTTATTGGCGACATATCCCAACACGAAAGCTAAACCAAAGCCCCAGGCTAACGTCGCAAAAAGAGAAATATTTTCTGTCACAACAAAAATCCAATCGCAGGTCTAGCATCCCAAACCTGCGATTTCTCCGTTTCAAATTACTTCGAAACGCAAGCTAACTACGTCGATAAAAACCGATTGAGTAATTCAAAAGGTTCTTTGCCAATTCTTTTCGGGAATCCAAGAAAAGCACATTCGGCAAAAGCGTACCATCGGCTTGCTTAAAGAAGTCACGGTCACCGTCCTTAGTCACCAACGCTAAGATTCGGACGTCAGGATTTAAGGCGCGCGTTTCATCAGCAATCTTACGCTCCATCAATGCATCTTGAATCGTCAAAACCACCAAGCTTGCTTCACCTACCATGGCTTGTTCCAAAATGGACGGGCGAGAAGCATCACCCAACACAAAGTTGTGCTTTAACTCTTCTTCGGTAATACGATTGACGTTTTGTTCAATCTCCTTGCATGTTGCGGTCAGCTAAAGATTCATAAATATCTCGCCCCATCAAATTGGCTCCCACGATGACAATGGGGCCACGTTTTTGCGTTTGATGAGAGTTAGAGTGCCAAACCATTGGATCCGGCAACGGTTTTTCGGGCGCGATGATATTAAGCACCGGCTTAATCAACTTAAAGATCAAAGGATTTAAAGCGATACTGAAAATGGCACCGGCCAAAATAAGTGTCATCCCTTCTTGTGGCAAAAAGCCCAAGGACACGCCCAAACCGCCCAAAATGAAACTGAATTCCCCAACCTGAGAAAGACTTGCACCAATCGTCAATGCGTAACGCCAGTTGTATCCCAAAATGCGCACAATGGCGATACTCACCGCAGCCTTACCCACGATAATAATGCCCAACACGGCCAAAACACGTAACGGCTCACGAACGAGAATCGTCGGATCAAAAAGCATCCCCACACCGAGGAAGAAGATCACGGAGAAGGCGTCTTGGAGCGGCAAAGTATCTTGAGCCGCACGGTGAGCATATTCACTTTCTCGCATCATCATGCCGGCAAAGAAAGCCCCCAAAGCGAACGACACTTTAAAGATTTCAGTGGATGCGTAGGCCACACCGATGGCAATAGCAATCACACATAAAGTGAAAATTTCACGCGAACCAGTTTGAACCGCTTGCATCAAAGCCCAAGGCAAAATGCGACGACCGACAAGCATCATGGTGGCCATGAAGCCAACAATCAAAACACCCGTCTCTAAAAGTGTCCAAAGGAAGGCCGAATCAATCGTACCAATGGTGCCGTCTTTAACAACACTGGCTAAAGACGGCAACAACACCAAAAGTAAAACCGTTGCCAAGTCTTCAACAACCAACCAGCCAACGGCCACTTGACCTTCACCCGACTCCAATGCCCCAAAGCCTTGCAAGGCACGGATCAACACCACCGTAGAGGCACATGAAAGACTTAAGCCAAGAATAAAGGAGGCTAAAAGGGTCCAACCCCAGCAGTAAGCCAAAGCGGTCCCTAAAACGGTCGCTGCCGCCATTTGCAATACGGCTCCGGGAACAGCAACGGCTTTAACCCGCAAAAGCTCACGAACAGAAAAGTGCAGACCGACGCCAAACATCAAAAGCGTCACCCCTAATTCGGACAACTGGCTGGCTAATGCAACGTCACCCACAAAACCGGGCGTGGTCGGCGCAATGCAGACGCCGGCTAGCAAATAACCTACCAGGGCAGGTATACGTAAGCGGCTAGCCACAAAGCCAAAAAATAAGGCTAAACACAGCCCCCAAGCCAACGTTGCAATTAAAGTAAATTCATGTTCCACGGTCTAATGAACACTTTCAAAATAATTAATGAGAACAACTTTTAAGTATAGGGGAAACCGTGTATTTTTTGAATAAATGGGCGCAAAAAAAGCGCCTAATTTCTCATCAAGAAACTAAGCGCTTTTGAGAGCTCCGAGAAGTTGACGGAGCTCTTTGCTTTCTACGCGATTACTTCGTAGCCAAACGACGCCACGTATCAACCACCGTATCCGGGTTCAAGGAGATGGATTCAATACCTTCATCCATCAACCATTGAGCCAAGTCTTCATGGTCAGACGGGCCTTGACCGCAAATACCAACGTACTTACCGCGAGCACGGCAGGCACGGATGGCCATGGACAACATCACCTTAACGGCTTCGTTGCGTTCGTCGAAGCTGGCAGCCACGAGACCGGAGTCACGGTCCAAACCTAACGTCAATTGCGTCATGTCGTTGGAACCGATGGAGAAGCCATCGAAGTAGTCCAAGAACTTGTCAGCCAAAACGGCGTTAGACGGGATTTCGCACATCATGTTGAGGCGCAAACCGTTTTCACCGCGCTTCAAACCGTTGCGTTCCATGATTTCGACCGTTTGACGGGCTTCTTCAACCGTACGAACAAACGGAACCATCAATTCAACGTTGGTCAAGCCCATCGTGTCACGAACAAACTTCATGGCACGGCATTCCATACGGAAGCATTCGGCAAACGTGTTAGCGATGTAACGAGAAGCACCGCGGAAGCCCAACATGGGGTTTTCTTCATCGGGTTCGTAGCGATCGCCACCGATCAACTTACGGTATTCGTTGCTCTTGAAGTCAGACAAGCGAACGATCACCTTCTTGGGCCAGAACGCAGCGGCAATCGTAGCGACGCCTTCAGCGATCTTGCTTTCGAAGAAGTCGACCGGGCTCTTGTAGCCAGCGCTCAAGCGTTCGACTGCGTCACGCAATTCACCGTCAACGTTCGGGTAGTCCAAAACAACCTTCGGGTGGATACCGATGTTGTTATTGATGATAAATTCAAGGCGAGCCAAACCCACACCCTTATTCGGGATGGATTGGAATTCGAAGGCCAATTGCGGGTTACCCACGTTCATCATGATCTTAACCGGGATTTCCGGCAAAGCACCACGCTTGACTTCATCGATTTGAACTTCTTGACGACCTTCGTAGATTCTACCCGTATCGCCTTCAGCGCAAGAAACCGTCACCACTTGACCTTCTTGAACGCTTTCGGTTGCATCACCACAGCCGACAACGGCCGGGATGCCCAATTCACGAGCAATAATAGCAGCGTGGCACGTACGACCACCGCGGTTCGTAACGATGGCGCTGGCGCGCTTCATCACCGGTTCCCAGTTCGGGTCGGTCATGTCCGTTACGAGCACGTCACCGGCTTGAACGCGATCCATTTCGCTAGCGTCTTGAACGATGCGAACTTCACCGATACCGATCTTTTGACCGATAGCACGACCTTCAGCCAACACCTTACCCTTGCTCTTTAACAAGAAGCGTTGTTGAACGTCAGAGGTGTTTTGACGGCTCTTAACCGTTTCAGGACGAGCTTGCAAGATGTAGATCTTGCCGTCGATACCGTCCTTACCCCATTCGATGTCCATCGGACGACCGTAGTGCTTTTCAATGATCGTAGCGAACTTAGCCAATTCGATGACGTCTTCATCGGTAATAGCAAATTGACGACGATCTTCGTCACGAACGTCAACCGTACGGACAGAACGACCGGCCTTAGCACCTTCCGGATCAAATTCCATCTTGATCAACTTGCTGCCCAACGTGCGACGAATGATCGGGAAGTTACCGGCTTCGAGCATGGGCTTGTGAACATAGAATTCGTCAGGGTTAACAGCGCCTTGAACAACCGTTTCGCCCAAGCCATAGCTGGCCGTAACGAAGACGACTTGATCAAAACCGCTTTCCGTATCGAGCGTGAACATCACACCGGCAGCACCGCGGTCAGAGCGGCACATACGTTGAACACCGGCAGACAAGGCCACTTCAGAGCGCGGACAGCCCTTGTGAACGCGATAGCTGATAGCGCGGTCGTTGTACAAGGAAGCAAACACTTCACGCATACGAGCCAACACTTGATCAATACCGACAACGTTCAAGAACGTTTCTTGTTGACCAGCAAAGGAGGCATCGGGCAAGTCTTCTGCGGTAGCAGAGGAACGAACGGCAACACTGATTTCTTCTTGGCCTTCTTTCAACCATTCATAGAATTCGCGAATTTCAGCTTCGAGCGCAGCAGGGAAGGGAGCATCTTCAATCATTTGACGGATTTCGGCACCGGCCTTGGCCAAAGCCTTAACATCGTCAACGTTGAGATCCTTCAAACGTTCATTGATGCGCTCTTCGAGATTGTTTTCAGATAAGAACAAGCGAAACGCTTCTGCAGTCGTGGCAAAACCGTCCGGCACACGAATCCCGGCGCTCGTTAATTGGCTAAGCAATTCGCCCAAAGAGGCGTTCTTACCGCCAACGCGATCGACGTCGGTCATACGCAGCTGGCTAAACGGATATACAAAACGACCTTGCGGCATTTTCTTCCCCCAAAAGAAAGATGGATTGTTAGAATAATGGAATTGTAGCGACAACCGAAACATTTCGGGTAATTTTTTGGTACAAGGACAAATGTTTAATACCATTTCATCCCCTAAGTCCACTCCTAAAAGTGGCAAACGTTCTGTTTTTATTGTGTCTGACGCCACTGCTATTACGGCCGAAACGTTAGCTCACTCGGTCTTGACTCAGTTCTCTGACCTTGAGTACGACCAAGTTCGCATGCCCTTTATCGACACGCCCGATAAAGCCATTTCCGCAGCAAACAAAATTAACGAAACTTACATCTCCACGGGTGTTCGTCCTTTAGTGTTCTCCACCTTTGTGGATGTCAATATCCACAAAACCTTTACCGAACACTGCCAAGGTTTCCGTATTGAGTTCTTCCGTAGCTTTATTAAGGAAATCGAGCAAGAAACGGGCCACAAGAGCGCTCATTCCATGGGCCGAAGCCACGTGATTGCTGACGAAGAACGCTATAACCGTCGTATCGAAGCCATCAACTACACCTTGGCTCACGATGACGGTCAAATGAACAAGGGCTTAAATGAAGCAGATGTGATTTTGGTGGGTGTGAGCCGCTCCGGTAAGACCCCGACGAGCTTGTTCTTAGCCATGCAATTCGGTGTGAAGTGTGCCAACTATCCGTTAATTCCTGAAGACTTTGAACGTGGTGAATTGCCTGAAGTGCTCCAAGGCATGCGCGATAAACTTTTCGGTTTATCCATTGCTCCTGAACGCTTGTCTCAAATTCGCAACGAACGTCGCCCCGGTAGCCGTTACGCTTCGCTTGATAACTGCCGCAACGAAATTCAATCTGCTGAAGATATGATGCGTCGTGAAGGCATTAAGTGGTTAAGCTCTACGAGTCGCTCCATTGAAGAAATTTCTGCCACGATCATGGCTGAACTCAATCTTCATAACGCTCACAAGATCGACTAACCTCGAGCGCATAACAAAAATCCTCAAAAGCCAACTTGAACTATCCGCTTTTGAGGATTTTTTTGCATCTTTAAGTTTTTAATTAATACATTAAATACGTTACCGCACTGAAGATAATCAAAAGAACCAATTGCGTCAAAGCCACAGGGCCTAATGTCTTAAAGAAATCACTCTTAAAGTAGTCCACCGTAATCGTTAAACAAACGTGCGTGGGCGTAATCATTTGACCGGCAACACCAAAAACCATGGCGATACCGGCAAGCGTCAAATCCCCCATGCTCAAAGCGGCAACAATCGGCATCACGATGGCAACGTGACCTTGAGACAAGCCCGTTAACATCCCCACCAAGAAACTGATAACAGCAATAATCACGGGAATCGGCAAAGCAGAACTTTCAAACGCAGAAACGATTTGAGCCAACAAACCCGTCGTGTCCAAAATTTGAATAAAGAGCAAGATGCTTAGCACGTTAGCAAAAAGCTTCCAATCTAACGCTCCGATGAAAATGTCTTTGATGGATACCGCACGGTTCATCAGCATCAAAATTGGGATCATGGACACTACCACGATAAGCATGGAAACAGCAGCATTAAAGTCAAAGCCCACCATCAAGATAACGTTGGCGATCACCGGCGTCAAAGACAAGATGAAATCAACATTGTGTTTATAAATTTCGTTGGCATCTTCCTCAACCTTTTTCAAAGACTTCACTTTCAAAGGACGAATCAGGAAAATCCAACCAACGATGAAAGCCACAATGGTGAGCCACCCCAAGTGCAGAATCAAATCACCGATCTTGATACCCGCAATACCACAGGCCAAAATCAAACCCGGCACCAAGGGGCTAGAAAATTCGAAAATATGACGGAACCAGAAGTTAATCCCCGCTTTTTGTTCAGCCGTGATTTCAACACCCTTACTGGCTTCTTCCACAATCGGAGCCGAGAAACGAGCGCCACCAATCGAGGGCAACAAACCTAAGAAAGCCGGCATGATGGCTAACGTAAATTTGGGGCTGACAAACATTCGATAAAGGGCCTGAACCATACCAGCCAAGGCACCGCTCTTACGTAATTCAATCTCCAAGCAAACCACAAGATAGAGTGCACCCACCAAATCATAGTTCCCCGGCTTGGCAAACATTTGTTTGACGGCATCGATTAATTCATTAACCGTCGGATCGGTGCACAACCAAATAAAGAGGCCGCTTGCTAAAATCGCAATACCGATCGGTTGCTTCACACGGAGCAATAACAACACGATTGCAATCGCAAGGGCGATAACGATAAAAATAGACATGAGATCAACAAGTTTAAGTGAGATTGAGAAGGCGTATTTTACGCTAGGAAAAATGAGTTAGCTTATATTTGAAAGGAACTCTCAGAGGAAAAAATAAAGCAATCACACTAGGTCAGGAAGAAATTCAAAACAAGAATTTTGAGAGCGCAAATGTAGAAAGAGCCCGACAGTCAGAAACTATCGAGCTCGTAATAAATGGTGGCCGGGACGGGAATCGAACCCGTACGCCGTTATATTGGCGGCGGATTTTAAGTCCGCTACGTCTACCAATTCCGTCACCCGGCCTACCAAATCCGCTTATGAAAGAGTTAACATCTAACTCATTTCTAAAAACTGGAGCGGGAAACGAGTCTCGAACTCGCGACCTCAACCTTGGCAAGGTTGCGCTC
>CABSHY010000002.1 GCA_902477615.1 uncultured Sutterella sp. | reverse complement strand
TGCAGTGGGATGCTGCGCTGCTTCTTAATCAAATTGATGTTTCTAAGCGCCATACGTTAACGCTTTTTGAACCCACGTGGCATCAAGGGATTGTGGGGCTTGTTGCCAGCCGCATTAAAGACAGTAAACATCGACCGACGATTGCATTTGCCGACGCTGGTGACGGTGAACTTAAAGGCTCTGGCCGTTCGATTGAAGGTGTCCATTTACGAGACATGCTTGACGTCGTAACCAAACGATCCCCGGGTCTCATTAAAAAATTTGGAGGACACGCCATGGCAGCGGGTCTTACCATTGATGCGGCTCGTTTAGATGAATTTAATGATGTATTTGAACAAGTCGTCACTGAGATGACCGATCAAGACGCATTCGAACGAGTCATCTATGTTGATGGACCGCTTGCTCCACACGAAATTAATTTAGACTTGATTGAAAATATCAATGAGCAAATCTGGGGACAAGGTTTTTTACCCCCTCTTTTTGCCAATGAGTTTAAAGTTATCAATCAGACACTATTAAAGGGTGGACATCTGAAACTTCTCTTGGAAATGGATGGTGTTCGCTATACGGGGATCTTCTTCCGAAGAGCGGCTGAAATTCCCACTCGAGCTCGACTTGCTTACCGACCGGAAATCAATGAATGGATGGGACGCAAAAGCATTCAATTGGTCATTGAACAAATTGAAACACAGCCTTAAGTCGAGATTGATAGACCTAGAGGAAATTAAGACGTTGTTTTATGGGAGGTTTTCCGATAAAATGATGCACTTTCTCTGTATTTTTGAGGAATCGTACCGTGAATCGTAAGCCTTTTGTCGTGGCAAACTGGAAAATGAACGGGAGTCTTCGAACCAATAATCAATGGATTGAAGAAGCATTACCGTCCATGGGAGGCACTCGCTTGGCTTGTGATGTGGCCGTTTGTGCTCCTAGCGTTTATTTACCGCAACTTGTTGATGGTTTTGCAAAAAGTGCCGTTATGGTTGGGGCAGAAAACTGCGCTGAGTATGAAAGTGGTGCTTACACCGGTGAAGTCTCGGCAGAAATGTTAGCGGACATCGGTTGTGATCTCGTCATTTTGGGTCACTCTGAACGCCGCACGCTTTTTGGCGAAACGGATGAAACGGTTGCCAACAAGACTCGCCTTGCTTTCTCGCACGGTGTGATGCCCATTGTCTGTGTTGGCGAAACACTCGAACAAAGAGAAGCCGGTCAAACCATTGAAGTGGTGACCGCGCAATTAAAAGCCGTGTTAGATACCGTCGGCATTATGCCGTTGGTTGCAGGTGCCTTAGCCTACGAACCTGTTTGGGCCATTGGTACCGGTAAGAGCGCTTCAGCTGAAGATGCTCAACAAGTTCACGAAGCTTTGCGTGCCGCTTTGGCTCAAGTCGATGAAGATGCCAGCCAACGCGTTCGAATCCTCTACGGTGGCAGTGTTAAAGCCAAAAATGCCGCAGAGCTTTTCGCACAAAAAGATATTGACGGCGCACTCGTCGGTGGTGCTTCGTTGAAAGCGGAAGATTTTTTAGCAATTTGCAAGCTGCTTAAGTTGTTAACTAAAGGAAAGCAAATAAAATGTCGTTGTTGATCTCTATCGCTATCGTGGTTCAAATCGTCTCCGCGATTGCCGTGATCATTTTGGTTTTGTTGCAACATGGTAAGGGTGCCGACCTCGGTGCTGCTTTCGGTAGCGGTGCTTCTGGCTCCATTTTCGGTGCTTCTGGTTCTGCTAACTTCTTGTCTCGTTCTACGGCTATTGCTGCAACGTTGTTCTTTGTTTCTACCATCGCTTTGACGTTGGGTTCTGGCGCTTTCACCAAGCAAGCTCCTGCCAGCGGTGTTTTGAGCACGGAAACCACGCAAAACATTGACGCAGATCAAAAGAATCCGACGGAAAATTCCCAAACGAGTCAAATTCCGCGCTAAAATGCGTTTCTCTGATTTGCTGTGATTCTGGCAGGTCAGAAAAACAATCTGCGGCCGTGGCGAAATTGGTAGACGCACCATCTTGAGGGGGTGGCGGAGCAATCCATATGAGTTCGACTCTCATCGGCCGCACCAAATTCCAAAACGCTCCGAGTGAAAACTCGGAGCGTTTTTTCGTTCGTCAAAAGAATCTTTTTAGTATAAAATCTATGGTGCACCATGGATTTTATCCGCTATAGACCATAGGTTTTATACCAACTGATGGACGGACTTTATCATGACTAAACAATACGCCCCCCGAACACTTGAACCCATTATCAATAAAGCTTCTAATGCATTTAAAGTGGTTATGGTTTCCGGTATGCGTCAAGTTGGGAAAAGTACGTTATTGGAGCACCTGGCTTCTGAACAACGACAATATGTCACTTTGGACAATTCTCGACAATTGCTCTCGGCAACAGAATCCCCAGAAACTTTTTTCCGACTCAATCCTGCACCAAGAACGATTGATGAAATCCAATTAGCGCCCCAACTATTTAGAAGTCTCAAGGAAACTGTCGATCAATCAGATATGTTCGGTCAGTATTGGACTAGTGGCTCACAACGACTTTCATTGATGGCAAAAGTCACAGAAGCGTTACCTGGTCGTCTAATCAGTTTTGATCTCTTCCCCTTTTCAATTTATGAACGAGAAGGGAAGGGGCTATTGCAAACTCCCTTTATTCCCGGAAATCTTCAAACCAATTTACCAATTCGTAGTAGCAAAGAATGCTGGGATCTAATCTTCCAAGGAGCGTGGCCTGGCGTTGTCGATAAAGACGCTCAAGTTCGAGACTGGTTCTTTGAGTCCCTTGTGAGCCTCTACCTGTCTAAAGACGTTGCAGCCTTAGCTCAAGTTGATAAAACCATACAATTTAGAAAGTTTTTAAAGGCTCTGGCCATTCGAAGCGGTCAAGAACTTCGTCTTCAACCACTAGCCGAAGCCGCTGGCGTGCAGACAACGACGATTAAACGTTGGTTAAGTATTGCTGAAGCTTCTGGACTAATCATTTTGTTACCCCCCTTCTTTTCAAACATTGATAAGCAACTAGTTAAAAGTCCAAAGGTTTACATGACTGATACTGGGTTGATTGCTCACTTATTGGGCATTCAAACGCCGGAAGAAATGCAAACTCACGCAAATCAAGGTAATTTCTTTGAAACGTTTGTTGTTATGGAAATTATTAAAAGCTGGGCTCACAACGGTAAAAAACCTGACTTCTATTTTTACCGAGACAATAAAGGCATGGAAATTGATTTGCTTATTCATGCCAACGGCAAATACTACCCAGTTGAAATTAAATCCAAATCCGTGGCGGACAGTCATGATGCAAAATGGTTGACGACATTCGAAAAACAAAATCTACCTGTCGGTCAATCTGTCATCATTTGTCAAACGGATGCTCCCTACTATGTGGCAAAAAATGTTTTAGTACATAGCATTTGGGCCATTTGATGTTAAAACTGCTCTATATCGATTCGTGCAAAATTGCACTAAGCTTAGAATCGAAAAATTTTTCTTTTTATGAGGTGTCCTTATGACCGTTTTATGCGAAGAAAAACTCTTACCTGGTGTGGCTCAATGGGCCGATGAATTGACGGCAATTCGCCATGATTTCCACCAACATCCTGACCTTGGATTTGACACAGAACGTACCGTCTCCAAAATCTGCGAATACCTAAAAGCTTGGGGGATTACGGACATTGATACCGAACTAGTCAAGGGTAGTGTTATTGCTACCGTTGAAGGCAACCGCCCCGGCAAAACTATCGCTGTTCGTACTGACATTGACGCTTTGCCGATGAATGACGGCTCTTGCAAGCCTTGGGCCAGTCAAATCGAAGGGAAATCTCACTCTTGCGGCCATGACGGTCACATGACTTGGGTTTTGGGCGCAGCTCGCTATATCAGCTCTCACCGAGACTTCCCCGGTAAAGTCGTGTTTGTTTTCCAAGCAGCAGAAGAAACCGGTATCGGTGCCAAGACCTTGGTGGATGCCGGTTTAATTGAAAAGTACGGTATTGATGAAATCTACGGCGGTCACACAGAGCCCAACCTCGATAAGGGCGATATCGGCATGAAAGCCGGTCCCTTGCAAGCCGCAGCTGACAGCGTTCAAATCATCATTAAGGGCAAAGGCACTCACGGTGGTCGTCCGCATCAAGGCATCGATACGATTCCCGTTGCCTCTCAAATTGTTATGGCTTTGCAAACCATCGTCTCTCGTAAGGTTGATCCGATTGAATGCGCCGTTGTTTCGATTTGTTCCATCAACTCCGGTCGCTTTGAAGCCTTTAATGTCGTACCTCACCAATGCACGTTAAGCGGTACCGTTCGTACGTTCTTGCCGGAAATCCGCGATATGGTGGAAGCCAAGATTGAAAAGATTGTTAAGGGAATTGCTTTGGCCAATGATTGCGAAGTGGACTATAAGTACACGCGCTACGTAGCCTCTGTTATTAATAGTGAAGAACAAACGGAAGCTGCGATTGACGCAACTCGCAAATTAATTGGTGAGGATCACGTCAAAATCATCAAACCTTTTATGAGCTCCGAAGACTTCTCTGAATACTTGGCAAAGATCCCCGGTTCGATCATTCGTGTGGGTATTCGTGACGAGAATCATAACGTCTCGCTTCACAACCAACAGTTTGATTTCAACGATGAAGTTCTGCCGTTGGCCGTCTCGGTTATCACGAATATGACGCTAACTCGACTTGAGCATTTAGCAAAGGTGAGCTGAACTTCTGTTTTACCGCAAGGAAACCTAAAGAATTAAGGGTTTACATTGAAACGGAATGTGACACATTCCTGTAAAATTGCCTCATCTCAAACTACTCTCTCGGAGATATTATTATGACGATTCTGAACTGGATCGCAATCGTCGTGGTAGTTTTAACCATCGTTGCTTTGGTTAAGCGCTACGAAACGCGTTTGGTCCTTTTCACGGCTGGTTTGGTCTTGTGCTGTATTTCACTTGACCCGATGAACGCCTTTAACTCCTTTGCTAAGTCCATGACCAACGGTGGCCTCATCATGGCTATTTGTGCTTCCATGGGTTTTGCTTATGTTTCTTCCTTCACGAAGTGCGACCAACACTTGGTTCAACTTCTTGCTACGCCGATTCGTGGCTTGGGCATCTTCTTGATCCCGGTTTGTACGGCTGTGACGATGGTGATTAACGTTGCTATTCCGTCCGCCTCCGGTGTGGCTGCTGCCGTGGGTTCTACGTTGATCCCGGTGATGTTGCGCGCTGGTATTAAGCCGGCTGCCGCTGCTGCTGCCGTGATGATGGGTACGTACGGTGGTGTGGTGTCCCCGGGCTCTGCACACAACGTGTACATCGCCAAGATCTCCAACATGGAAATCATGGACTTCATCGCTTTGCATACGCCGTATAGCTGCATCATCTATGCAATCGGTATCATTGGTTTGCTCCTCGTTTGCATCATGTTTGGCGATAAGGGCCAAGCTACGGACAACATCAACGTTCAAGTTTCCGACAAGGTCGAAACGGTTGAAAAGCCGAACGTTATCTACGCTTTGGTTCCGTTGCTCCCGATCGTGATCTTGGTTTTGGGTAACACGATTGTTCCGCAAATCAAGATGGGCGTGGCTCAAGCCATGGTCTCCGGTGCTATCCTCTGCTTGCTCATTACCCGCGTTAACCCGCAAGACTTCTCTAAGAGCTTCTTTAACGGTCTCGGTAAGGGTTATGGCAACATCATGGGTATCATCATTGCCGCTGGCGTTTTCGCTGCCGGCTTGCGTTCTGCAGGTTTGATCGATACGTTCGTTGCCTTGTTGCGTGACTCCAATGAAATCGCCCGTTGGGGTGGTTCTCTCGGTCCGTGGGTCCTTGGTGTGATCACGGGTTCTGGTGACGCTGCTACGTTCGCTTTCAACGAAGCTGTGACCCCGCACGCTGCTGACTTCGGTATGGACATTCCTCACTTGGGCGGCTTGGCCTTCTTGACCGGTGCCTTGGGTCGTACGTCCTCCCCGATCGCCGGTGCTATGGTGGTGGTTTGCGGTATTGCTATGGCTAACCCGATTGAAGTGGCTAAGCGTACGGCTATCCCCTGCTTCATCTCTGTCGTTACGTTGGCATTGGTGATGGTATAGTCTTTAAGACGCTATTGGGCAATCACCGTTTGATTGCCCAACCAAACAAATAATAAACCCGAGTTTCATTACGAAATTCGGGTTTATTTTTGACCTCAAAACGGGCAGCAAAAAAAGCCGGACAACTGCCCGGCTTCTTTGTTAGTCAACGATTAGATATTCAATTGACCGCGATAGTGCAACCACTTTTCTTCAATGCGTTGACCGCATTGACGCATGGCGCTCTCACAAATGCTAATCGCAGCTGCGTACATCATGTCACCGTTCGTAGCAACGGTTAAAGCTTCTTCGGTGCTCATGGATTTGAATTCCGAAACAGAACCGTCTTGATTGGCAGGCTTAACACCGGCCTTCAAACGACCGTCGAAACTCAACACCACTTCGCGAACCATACCTTCGGCCACGGCAAATTCTTGAACAAAGCGGGCACCTTCGGTGATTTCCACTTCAGATGTCGTTAACCCGGCTTCTTCATAGAGTTCACGGTAAAGAGCTTGCATGGGTTGTTCGCTAGCCTTAACTAAGCCACCGGCCAAACTGTCCCACTTGCCGGCGCCGATTGCCTTTTCAGGCATACGTTTAGCCAACAGGAAGTCCCCTTGGGCATCATAGGCATTTAAGCGAACCGACGTCGTCAGTAAGCCGAGAACGCGAGCTAAGTTACGCGGGGCTTGGCAATACGTACCGTCATAAACCGACAAGCGAATATCCACCAATTCGTTGGAAACGCCCTCGGGCAACAAATTGAGCTTACCCAAAATGTCAGCAGCTTTTCTCAAAGCCAACGTACGAGAAGCTTCGGAGCTCACCGTTGCGTCGCTGAAACTTAAAACATCTGTAAGACGAAAGTCGCTCGTTGTCCCCGCTAGTTTCATGGCAATGTCTTTACGAACATAACCAATCGTTTCCTTTTTATCAGCAAAACGAATGAAACCTTCAGGCGCCGTTTGAACCACTTTTTCCTTAATCGATGAATAGACAGACATTACTTTTGCCGTATCGACCATAATGGGCTCCTTCTGAGTACTGGATAGGTAGATTCCTCCTCGATGAAAGCATCGAGGAGAACCGTTCATACCTCTAGTTTACGCTTCCGGACGCATGTGCGGGAATAATAATACGTCGCGAATACTCGGAGCGTCGGTTAACAACATCACGAAGCGGTCAATACCGATACCGCAACCACCGGTGGGCGGCAAACCGAATTCGAGAGCGCGGATGTAGTCAGCGTCATAGTACATGGCTTCATCGTCACCATGATCCTTGGCTTCGACTTGAGCACGGAAACGAGCGGCTTGGTCTTCCGGGTCGTTCAATTCAGAGAAACCGTTAGCAGTTTCACGACCGGCCATGAACAATTCAAAGCGTTCGGTCAATTCCGGATTGACATCAGAGGCACGAGCCAACGGGGAGATTTCTACCGGGTAGTCAATGATGAAGGTCGGTTGAATCAACTTGGATTCAGCCACTTCTTCAAACAAAGCCATTTCCAAAGCGCCCATACCGACATAGTCCGGTTGCGGTTCGCCCAAGCGCTTCAATTCATTGCGCAAGAAGGCTTCGTCATTTAATTGTTCTTCGGTGTATTGCGGAGCGTATTTCAAGATGGCTTGACGCGGCGTCAAACGATCGAAGGGCTTACTGAAGTCAATGTCATGACCTTGATAATGAATCATGCTGGAGCCCGTCACGCGCTCGGCCACCGTACGCAACAAACCTTCGGTGAAGTCCATTTGATCCTTGTACGTCCAATACGTAGCATAGAATTCCATCATCGTGAATTCAGGATTGTGACGAACAGAGACGCCTTCGTTACGGAAGTTACGGTTAATTTCGAAAACACGTTCAAAACCGCCCACAACCAAACGCTTCAAATAAAGTTCCGGAGCGATACGCAAGTACATATCGATGTCCAACGCATTGTGGTGCGTGATGAAGGGCTTAGCGTTAGCGCCACCCGGGATCGGGTGCAACATCGGCGTTTCCACTTCCATGAAACGATTTTCAACCATGTAGTTACGGATTTCAGAAATCGCTTGACTGCGCTTAACGAAACGATCACGGCTTTCATCATTCATGATCAAGTCGAGGTAGCGTTGGCGATAGCAAATTTCTTGGTCGCTCAAGCCCTTGAACTTTTCAGCCAAAGGACGCAAAGCTTTGCTCATTAAACGAAGCTTTTGAACACGAACAGACAACTCACCACGCTTGGTGCGGAAGACAATACCTTCGGCAGCCACGATGTCACCGATGTCCAAGCTCTTGAAGCTGTCATAAGCTTCTTCGCCCATTTCTGCCGGGGACAAGAAGTATTGCATCGTGCCGGTACCGTCACGCAACGTGGCAAAGGAGGCTTTACCCATAATGCGTTTGAGCATCATACGGCCAGAGACGGCCACGTGGTTGGCTTGAGCTTCTAACTCTTCAGCCGTAACGTCAGCAAAACGTTCACGGATATCACCGAAAAAGTCTTTGCGAACGAAGTCATTAGGGTAAGCATGACCTTCTTCGCGCCACTTAGCGAGCTTTGCACGACGCTCAGCGATAATGTGGTTTTCGTCGTCTGCCGCAGCAGCGTTAACGATATTTTCTTCTGCCATTTTTAGCATCCTTTTTTGTAGTCTTTAGACGTTATTACACGCCTTGCTTGAGGCTAGCCTCAATGAAATCTTCCAAGTCACCATCCAACACAGCTTGCGTGTTGCCGGTTTCAACGTTTGTTCTTAAATCCTTAATGCGAGATTGATCCAACACATAGGAGCGGATTTGATGGCCCCAAGCAATATCGCTCTTGGCATCTTCCGTTTGTTGTTGAACTTCACGACGTTTGCGCATTTCAGCTTCGTAGAGCTTGGCCTTTAATTGGGCCATGGCTTGTTCTTTGTTGCGGTGTTGGCTACGGTCATTTTGACAAACCGTCACAATCCCCGTCGGAATGTGGGTAATACGCACAGCCGACTCGGTCTTTTGAATGTGCTGACCACCGGCACCCGAAGCGCGGAAGACGTCGACTCGCAAGTCTGCCGGATTGATTTCCACTTCAAAGGAATCATCAATTTCCGGATAGACATACACACTTGCAAAGGACGTATGACGACGGGCATTAGAGTCAAAGGGACTCTTTCGCACTAAGCGGTGCACACCTGTTTCCGTGCGCAACAAACCATAGGCATAGTCGCCTTGCAAATAAATGGTGCAACCCTTAATACCGGCCACATCACCATCGGTTTCTTCTTGCAACTCCACCGTAAAGCCTTGGCGTTCACCGTAGCGAAGGTACATGCGTTCAAGCATGCTTGCCCAGTCTTGAGCTTCCGTACCACCGGCACCGGCCTGGATTTCGATGAAGCAATTGGCGGGATCCATGGGTTGGTTAAACATACGTTGAAACTCTAATTTTTCAACGCTCTTTTCCAACGTAAAGACTTCATCCCCAACCACTTCTACGCTGGGATAGTCTTCTTCTGCCATGGAGAGTTCAAAGAGTTCGGCCGCGTCATTGACGCCGCTCGTTAATTGTTTGAATAGGCCAACCGTGCCATCTAAACGTTTTTTCTCACGGCTGACTTTTTGTGCGTTTTCAGGATCATCCCAAAGAGCGGGATTTTCCATTTCGCGATTGACTTCCTCTAATCGACGCTCTTGACGGTCGATGTCAAAGATACCCCCTCAGCTCAATCAATCGAGCTGTGAGGTCGGAAATCTTCGCCTCAATTTGATTTATACGTTCCGCTTCCATATTCCTACTATGAAGTTAAGTGGAAAAGATTAATTATACTTTGTTTCTCAAGGGTTATTCGCAAAAATTGACCGACTTTTCGTCGGTCAATTCGCTTTTTTTGACTACCTGTCTACAAACTTTCTAATCCATCAAGCGCATTAACCGATTTAATCCCATCGACCCACTTCTTGGCAGGTAACTTCCATGCTTCTTTCAATTGCTTGGCTCGATCATACATTTCAGTCCAATCCAAGGGACAACGTTCGCCGGCAAACGCCAAAACAATGCGATTACCCTCATCAATTTCAGGCATCACCAATACTCGGCCACCGAACGCTTCAGAAATCGCTTCAAAGCTCGGTTCAAAACAGCTGCCGAAAAGGTTAAAACTTGCCACACTCCCCGCTTTATTCATGGCACGACGGCACATCGTATAAAACTCAACATCGTCGTAGACGGGACCTTCGGCATCGGCATCATAAAGGTCTACTTGCAACCAATCAGGACTATCATAGCCACGGCGATGACCAATAAATTCCTTTGCATCAGCCAAATGCACCGTGAGTCGATCGTCTTCTTCTGGTAACTTAAACCATTGCGACGCGGCAGCCACCACGCGTTGTGAGACTTCAACAACGTCA
The DNA here is from genome assembly GCA_902477615.1 of uncultured Sutterella sp. Lineage (GTDB taxonomy): Bacteria > Pseudomonadota > Gammaproteobacteria > Burkholderiales > Burkholderiaceae_F > Aphodousia. The sequence goes on along the minus strand of CABSHY010000002.1, from coordinate 14,348 downwards.
ACCTGAGCGTCGGTGTAGCGATAACAGAATTTGGTGAGCGACGCAGCCCCCAACCCCAATTGCAAAATGTGTTTGGGGTGCGGATAAAACAAGCCAACCGCCATCATCTGCCTCGGGTACTCCAAAACCAGCTCATAGGGACGGCGAACTTTCATTGCCCCCTGAATCCAAGGACTGCCAAAATGAAGATAACGAAAACCGTCTTCTTCCGAATAAAAAATCTCACCGCAAGGGTCGGTAACGTGGATGTGTTTACCCATAAAAATTCCTCAAAAACGTGCCTTAATTCTACCGTGTTGCGTTAACACGCATTGCGCTATGTCAAAACTTCTCAACTTTGGCCAAAATAAGGGGTTGCACTTATCAAAAACCTCCGAAATTTTCTTTGATATTTCTCAGTAAAAACACTCGCTCGCATTCTTATGATTTTTCGCTTTCCCAACAAAAATAAGGAAAGCTTTATGCATAAATCCTCTTCTCCTTTAAGCGCTTTAGTAGCGATGGCACTCATGGGGTGTTCCCCAGCCATCCTCGCTGAAGAATTTCACCATGAGCTGGTTTCAACGACAGCCACCGAGCATCCGCCTCCCGAAAATATCTTTGTTAAATTAGAAGAAAATAAACACATCTTTTCTACCATTGATATTGCCAATGTGCATTTTGATGCGAAGGCTGAACCTGTTTCTGATCTGACTTTCATTAATGCTGAATACGCTGAAGTAAAGTTTTTGACCGACTTTAATTTAAATTTTTCAACTCACAATGTTGCTGATGTTTTCGGCATTGGACTCATTGAAAACCGTGACGTTTCTTTTGGGAAGAGTTTTTCTCTGAGCGTTAAAAACCAACTCTCTAATCCCAAGGCAGCCTTGAGTGGCACGATGACAACGGTGGCAATGGCATTAAATGGCACCAAACTCACGGCCTCACAATTACCCGCCAATATGCATTTGTCAGCTTCTGCTCAAACCATGCCGGGTATCGATCTTGATGAAATGCAAACAACTGCGCTACATCTCGAAGAAAATAGCACCTTTAACTATCAAGGTTCTTTGCACCTTTCCGCTATCAACAAAAACGATCTTGGAACCTCTTTGGGCCATGCTGCTATCGTCGGCAAAAACAGCTCATTATCCATTCATAGTAGCGGAGATACATTTATCTTCGGTGATATTGGTGTGACAGATAACGGTGAAGTTTATTTGAATCTCTCTAACGCTTCAGACCGCTTCACCGGCAACGTCTACGCAATGGATGGGAACAACTCCAGTGGTATTCAAAACGGACGCATTGATATCACCATCGGCAATGGTGCAACCTGGCACACTACGAAAGACAATGGGTTTGAAAGCTTCCATTGGAATAAAGGGGGCGTTCTCGATATCACACTCACCGATCACATTGTTCGATTGGGTTTGCCGATTCACGCAGACAACCATCAACCGTCAACTACCTATATCGAAGACGGTGCTGTGTTACGAGTTCGCATTACCGATGAAAACAGCAGTCCCACCATTGTTGACGGCAAAGAGGTTTATCTCGTTAATATCGAAAATGCTCACGCCAAACTCAATGACAACGTCCAAATCATTGTGCAAGTCATTGATGAGCGAAGTGATAAAGAAACGCGAGCGCCTTTGGCGATTCCGTTACTTCACTATGACAAAAACACAGGTGGTATAACACTCAAATCCGATGTCACCGAATACGAAACCGCCTTGGGTAAATTTCAGTCCTTGTCAGAATTCGGCAGTGGTTTCTCGGGTGGCTTTGTCATCAGCGATATCCGTACCGATTTGATTGCTCCGTCAAGTTTGGCCAATAACCAACTCGATACGCTTTCCACCGAATTGGTTGCGGTGGAAAAAGTCACCACTCGCATTCAATCCCATTTGATGGAGCGTGCCCTTCCCGGTCACAAACGCGGTCTTTGGGTTGATCACACCTACAGTCAAACAGATCTTTCTTTTGAAAACGATGCCCGTGAGCAAGAACTAAAAATCAATGCCCTTACGATGGGTTATGACAAAGACGTCACTCTGCCCTTAATGCATGAGACCTACGCAGGCCTTCTTGCCTACTACAGTCAAGGTGATGTGAAGTTTGATACGGGCAATGCAGACATTGATCAGTACGGGTTTGGCCTTTATGCCGGCGGTTTAAGTACGGAGCGTAAATACCGACTCATCCTTCAGGCTCATTGGGGAGAAGCCAATACCGATCTGACCAGTCAAGCATTCTTGGTGAACGGCGTAGCTCAAAAGCATCTTGCTTTCAACTCTAAAACGCAAAGCTATGGTGCGGGCCTTTACATGGGTTTTGTTCAACCGCAAGACGAGCCCTCGGCTTGGTTTATCGAACCCTTCATCTCGGGCTACACCTATTGGATGGATGATCGTAAAACCAATCAAAAAGAAGGGATTGAGTTTGATGCTGGAAAAAACCATCAATCCGTCGTTAAACTCGGCACAACCCTTAGTTATCAAAGTCAAACGACACCCGGAAATACGCTTTTCTCACAAGTGGCATGGGCGCATCGATTCGGTAAGTCCATTGAAATGATCGGTCGAGAAAACACCCAAACACAATCTTTCAAAACCGAAGATTTGCAGGAGTCTTGGGGTGAGTTAACGCTTGGGGGTACGTGGATGTTCAGTAAACATGGACAGGTGCAATTCCGAGGATCGGCCGGTTACGCCAAAACCGTTAAACCGCGCTATGAAACGAGCATTTCTTTGAACTACGCATTCAACTAACAGGCATCAAAAAAGGCGGAAATTTCCGCCTTTTTTGCTAGATGAGATTGAGCGTATCACCGCTTTCGGTCTCTTCGACCTCAGCCTTCTGCTCCCCATCCTCTTGATTTGTCGCAGGTGCCTTTACTGGTAAATCTTGCAAAGACAATGCCTTCCAACGGATATCGAGTTGTTTACCCTTACGAGCACGATGGCCCATGTGGTATTCCAAAATGGCTTTCTTCACCGCATATTCGCGATCTTTGCCACCACGACCCGTTCCGGTCACCATCACACCTTCCGGGGCAATGGGTTTGGCGATCAAGAGTTTTTCTGCCAAATTGAGATCCATCAAGCTCACACCCTTACCGCCACCCGGTAATTGACGCACTTCATTTAAGTCAAAGATGATCAAACGGCCTTGTTCAGACAAACAAGCCAAATGGGTTTGACCTTCTGCAACCACTTGCGGAACCAAAACTTCGGCATGTTCTTCGAGCTTTAAGAAGTTCTTACCGACCTTCAAGCGCGCCAACAAATCCTTAAACTCGCAAACGAAGCCCATACCCATCGTGGTGGCCATGACAATCTTGTCCTTGGGCTTTGCCACACAGTAACCCATGATCTTTGTGCCGGACTCTAAGTCAATGAAACTGTTAATGGGTAAGCCATCGCCTCTGGCGCTCGGCAAATCCGCAACTGCGATCGTGTACACACGACCCGTATCGGAAATGGCAACCATTTGGTCCGTCGTACGACACTCGCAAGACCAAGCGTAACTGTCGCCCATCTTGTAGTTCATTACTGTCGCATCATGACCGTGGCCCGTGCGAGCACGCACAAAGCCCATTTGACTGATAACCACCGTCACGGGTTCATCCAAAACGGATTGAGACATTTCGGCACGAATGGCTTCTTCTACCAACGTGCGGCGATCGTCACCAAATTCGTTCATGTCTTGCGAGATTTCCTTGGCAACCAAGTTGGTCAACAATTTTTCGCTGCCTAAGAGACGTTCCAAAGAAGAACGCGTCTTATTGAGTTCCTTTAATTCAGCTTCAATCTTGATACCGGTTAAACGTGCCAATTGACGCAAACGGATTTCCAAAATGTCTTCAGCTTGAATTTCAGACAAGGGGAAACGTTCCATGAGCGCAACTTTAGGATCCTCGGCATCACGAACAATACTGATCACTTCATCCAAATTGAGGTACACCAAATGGCGACCTTCCAAAATGTGAATGCGATCCACAGCCTTTTGTAATCTAAATAGCGAACGACGACGTACCGTTTCTCGACGGAATTGAACCCATTCGTTCAAAATCGTCAATAAATTCTTTTGGCAAGGTTTACCATCCAAGCCCACCATCACCAAGTTCATTGAGACGTTGCCTTCCATGCTCGTTTGAGCCAATAAGGCATTGACGAACTCTTCACGGTTAACGTTCTTGCTCTTGGGTTCAAACACCAAACGCGTGGGATTATCACTATCGGATTCGTCCCGAATAGTTTCCAAAATGGCGAGCATGGCGGCCTTAGCTTGTTGTTGCTCAGCCGTCAAGGCCTTCTTGCCCGGACGAATCTTGGGATTGGTAATGTCACCCAATTCATTCGAAACGCGTTGAGCACTGGTGTTGGGTGGCAATTCCGTCACAATCAAGCGCCAGTTCCCACGTTGCATTTCTTCGAAGTGATAGCGAGCACGAACTTTGATGCTGCCACGACCGCTCACATAGGCATCACGGATATCTTCTTTTTTGCTGATAATTTGACCGCCCATCGGAAAGTCCGGTGCAGGCAAAATCTCCATTACTTCATCAATTGTGGCCTCGGGCTTTTCCAAAAGCATTAAACAAGCATTAGCCACTTCTTTTAAGTTGTGAGGCGGGATTTCCGTTGCCATCCCCACGGCAATACCGCTCGCACCATTTAAAAGAACAAAGGGCAAGCGAGCGGGCAACATCGCAGGTTCTTTAAAGTGACCGTCGTAGTTGGGCAAAAAGTCCACCGTGCCTTCATCGATTTCTTCCAATAAAAGGCGGGAAATCTTCGTTAAACGCGCTTCGGTGTAACGCATAGCTGCAGCACCGTCACCGTCACGACTACCGAAGTTACCTTGACTTTGAACCAAGGGGTATCGCATATTGAAATCTTGCCCCATACGCACCATGGCTTCATAAGCAGCCGAGTCACCATGCGGGTGATATTTACCCAAAACGTCACCGACCACACGGGCACACTTCACAAAACGGGCTTCAGGTCGAGCCAAACCCATCTCGTACATATCAAAGAGGATACGGCGTTGAACGGGTTTTTGACCATCGCCTACATCGGGCAATGCACGGCCTTTAACCACCGACATGGCGTATTCCAAATAGGCGTGACTGGCAAAGTGAGCCAACGTCAAACGTTCACCATCATCGCCGCTTTGTACCGGGCGATTTTGAATAGGTGTCGGAGCCTCAACTTCGATCTCGGGTTCAATGTCTTCATTGACCGTTTCTTGAGGATTGATTTCGGTATTTTCGTCTTCAACGACAGCAACAGCACCTTCAACTTGAATAGGTGCTTCTTCAGTCGACTCAATGGTCACATCGTTTTCAATTTCAACTTGTTTGACTTCGGTCTTTTCTTCTTTGACTTCTTGTTCGACGTCAAAAAGATCGCCAGAGAATAACTCGTCTTGTTTCCCCACGTCTGTCTCCTTAGATATCCACTTCGACTTGATCGCCGTTATTTTCCATCCACACTCGACGCGTAGCGGCTTCACTTCGACCCATCAGCATATCAAACATTTCTTGGCTTTCAGCGTATGCTAAATCACCGAAAGAGACAGGCATTAAACGGCGAGTTTCAGGGTTTAGGGTTGTTTCCTTTAATTGCTTATCGGACATTTCTCCCAAACCTTTAAAGCGAGAGACTGAAACATTGGCCATATTGACCTTTTCCATTTCAAGTTTTCTTCTCTCACTAGCTAACTCGCGCTCGTCCAGACAATAGATGGTACGGGCAGGCTTGCGACCGGTCTTAGGCACATCCACACGGAAAAGCGGCGGACGGGAAACAAAGATATGACCCTTGCGGATCAAATCCGGGAAGTGTCTGAAAAAGAGGGTTAACAACAACACTTGAATGTGAGAACCGTCAACGTCTGCATCGGCCATGATGCAGATCTTGCCGTAGCGTAGCTGACTCAAATCGGCTTCATCGTTAAAGCCATGAGGATCCACACCGATCGCTACCGAGATGTCATGAATTTCGTTATTGGCAAAAATACGATCGCTATCCACTTCCCAAGTATTCAACACCTTGCCTCGAAGTGGCAAAATGGCTTGGAAGTGTTTATCTCGGGCCAATTTTGCAGAACCGCCAGCCGAATCCCCTTCCACGAGGAAAAGTTCGTTTAAAGTAATATCTTCGCTTTCGCAGTCGGTTAATTTACCCGGCAACACGGCGACACTCGAGCCCTTGCGCTTGGTAACCTTCTTGGCAGAATTTTGGCGAGCTTGAGCTTGCTTAATCACAAGTTCGGCCAACTTCTTACCGTCTTCGACGTGGCTATTGAGCCAGAATTCAAACTGCGTACGAACAAAGTTACTCACCAAACGCAATGCGTCGCGGTTATTTAAACGTTCTTTTGTTTGACCTTGGAATTGCGGATCCAATACCTTGGCACTCAAAATGCAGGACGCACGAGCAAAGACGTCTTCAGTTAATAACTTGACATTTTTTTGCATCAAGCCATGGGCTTCGATAAAAGCCTTCATGGCCAAGTAAAGCCCTTCGCGCAAACCCGATTCATGCGTACCACCGGCAGGCGTCGGAATCAAGTTCACATAACTTTCACGAACGGTGCTGCCCTCTTCTTGCCAAACGACCACCCAAGAAGCGCCTTCACCTACGGCAAAACCCATCGAATCATCTTCTGCATAGCCTTGTGACTCAAAAGGTTCGATCAAAGGATCAGCCGTCAACTCACTCATCAAGTACTCACGAAGACCGCCGTCAAACTTCCAACTTTGCGTCGTTTCGTTTTTCTCATTGATCAACACCACTTCGCAGCCCGGCATCAACACGGCCTTAGAGCGCAAAAGGCGAACCAATTGCTCCGCGGGCACCGTAGGACTATCAAAATAACGAGGATCGGGCCAAGCGCGAACGCGCGTACCGGTTTGAGACTTAGGACGAGAGCTCTTCACGCTCGTTAAGGGTTCAATAACATTACCATCGGCAAACACAATGCGGTGCTCTTTACCTTCACGCCACACCGTCACTTCCATACGCGTAGACAAAGCATTGGTAACAGAAACACCGACACCGTGAAGGCCGCCCGCAAAGGAGTAGGCTCCACCCGAATCCTTTTCAAACTTACCGCCCGCGTGCAATTGCGTAAACACCAACTGAACAGCAGGAACCCCTTCTTCCTCATGAATACCGACAGGGATACCGCGACCATCATCCAAAACCGTCACAGATCCGTCCGTATGTAATGTCACCTCAATACGAGAGGCGCCGCCAGCCAACACTTCGTCGCTGGAGTTATCAATCACTTCTTGAATGATGTGCAAAGGGTTGTCCGTGAGGGTGTACATCCCCGGACGTTGCTTGACAGGTTCAAGACCTTTTAAGACCTTAATACTCGATTCGCCGTAATCAGCACGCTTACTTGTTGCCATTATTTACCCAATAAAAACAAAAGTTTACTCTAAACTAGACTTCCCACGGTCGACAACACGGACCGCTCGGAACAAAATGGTAATTATGCCTGTTTTTATGCATTCTCGCCAAGGGCAAGTCCAACTAAAAACATCATAAAAACAACTACATAGAAATAGAAAAGCGTCGAGTTTTTCAACTGACGCTTTTTTGAGCAATGGTATCCCCGCCGGGACTCGAACCCGGAATTACAGCTTAGGAGGCTATCGTGATATCCTGTTTCACCACGGGAACATCATCTTTTAGAGCCCATCATTGTACTGTAAAAATGACGTTCCCCCAAATTTTTAAGAATTACTCTTGCGTAATTTAAAAAACATCTATAAAATGCCGTATTCTGATTCCCCGATAGCTCAGTCGGTAGAGCGACGGACTGTTAATCCGCAGGTCGTTGGTTCGAGCCCAACTCGGGGAGCCAAGTTTCAAATAAGATAGTTTCTTCGAAAACTGTTTTATTCCCCGATAGCTCAGTCGGTAGAGCGACGGACTGTTAATCCGCAGGTCGTTGGTTCGAGCCCAACTCGGGGAGCCATTCAAAGGAGAGGTCAAAAAACCTCTCCTTTTTCTTTGTCAACAATATTTTGTGAGTTTTGGGCAAAAATACCACAAAATATTCCATCAAAAATCCTCTTATTTTCCAAAGACTTGCGCACTGTTTCAATTTATTTTCGTTTTACCTATTGCCCTCACCGAATTTTGACTCTATTATCGCGGTGTCAATAGAACAAATTTATTTTGTTGACCACCGTGTCGGGGGAGGAAACCCTCGAAAAACGAGAGATGAACGTTTGGACGACGAACATCTTTTTACAAACGGGTTGCAACTGTCAGACTAGCTTCGAAGCGAACATTTCGTCGAAGACAAGATCCTGAGTCCTTGGGTATAAGGCCTGTACCCTCGGTGCTAGAAAGCAGAAGCAACACTTTGGGGGAAAGGCATGAGTAATCGCTCCCAAAATAATACGGCGAATAACGAGTCCCAATTCCAACGCTCAATGCAATTGCGTCACCTCATTATGTTGAGTTTAGGTGGCGTGATCGGCAGCGGCCTCTTCTTTGGAACTGGTCACATCATCGCAAACGTTGGTGCCTTCGGTACTGTGTTGGCTTACTTAATCGGTGCATTTATGGTGTACTTGATCATGTTAAGTCTTGGTGAACTCTCTGTGGCTCACCCCGACCCTGGCTCCTTTCACCTTTATGCAACGAAATACATCTCTCCGGCAGCTGGCTATGCTGTTGCGTGGTTGTATTGGTTGAATTGGACGGTCACGTTAGGGACCGCTTTCACCGCTGTTGGCTTTGCCATGCAGTATTGGTTCCCTCAAGTGCCGATATGGATGTGGTGCGTGATTTTCGGGTCGATCATTTTCTTCTTGAATGTGATTGATACTCGCTTTTTTGCTGAAAGTGAGTTCTTCCTCTCGATTATTAAAGTGATCACCATTCAGGTCTTCATCGTCTTGGGGGCTTGCGCCATCTTTGATGTTATTCCATTTGGTGAAACAGGTTCTCCGGGTTGGTCAAACTTGATCGGTAACGGTGATTTGTTGCCCAACGGCATAACACCACTGTTATTTACGATGGTGACGGTTTGCTTTGCCTTCTCGGGCACTGAATTGATCGGTGTGGCCGCAGGCGAAACGCATAATCCCGAACGCGTGATTCCGATTGCTGTTCGCGCCTCTTTGTTGCGCTTGGTGGTCTTCTTTGTAGGTACCGTCTTGATTGTTGCAACGTTGGTGCCAGCAGAATCAGCCACGGTTTCAAAGAGCCCGTTCATTACGGTCTTTGAGCAGTTAGGGATTCCCTATGCAGCAGACATCTTTAACTTTGTCATCATCACAGCAATTTTGTCATCGGCCAACACAGGGTTGTTTGCCTCCGGTCGTATGGTGTGGTCGTTGGGTCATGATGGCATGATGCCAGCAGGCTTAGCAAAGCTCAATAAGCGTGGCGTTCCTGTTAACGCCTTAGCCTTCAGTATGTTGGGCGGCTTGCTTGCTTTGGCCTCTAGCGTTATGGCTGCTGATACGGTCTTTGTGATTTTGATCTCTATCGTAGGTTTCTCTACGGTGGGTGTTTGGTTAAGCATCTGCATCGCTCACTACCGCTTCCGCCAACAATATTTGGCCAATGGTGGCGACTTGAACGAGCTTAAATATAAGAGCCCTTGGTTCCCATTCGTTCCCATTGCCGGTGCAGTGATGTGCATCATTGTGATGGTCGGTATGGGCTTTGACCCCGAACAACGCATCGCGCTTTATTGCGGTATTCCGTTTACCGTTTCGTGCTTTGTCATCTATCACTTGACGCATAAGATAAAAAAATCGGCCCGGATGACTCACGTGGTGGACGACATGCCGGGTCGTGAAGCGATTCCCTAAGCGCTTCTTAACCACAGCCGGTTTTGACTGAGCCTATCCCCTCTTCGAGAAACAATCAAAACCGTTTATCAAACAAATACGGGAGAGTTCCAAAAGAGCTCTCCCGCTTGTTTTCCTATCATCAATTTTCGGATTAAAGACCTGAGCGATCTTCCAATACATCCACTCCCTTAGGCGTCTTAAATGTGAAATCCGTCTTCTTAAATTTCGGATTCTTCTTCACATTCGAAAAAGCCAAAACCGTTTGCTGACCAAAATTGTCTTTCAAAATCATGCGAGCGGGCAATTGATTCTTAAAAGCGATTCTGACTTCGCTAAAGGGCGAGTTATCATCTTTAGGCGTTGCTAACAACCAATGCATCCCTTCACTATCGGGAAGCTCTTTTACCGCAAAGTCTTTTGAGAAATCGTTGTTCCCGAAAAGAATGGATGCGGGCGTTGCCGGTAGCGCCTGCGTGAGTGTTTTAACGGTCACCTGAGCCATCTCGACGTCATAGAGCCATAAGGTCTTGCCGTCACTCATCATCAATTCTTCAAAAGGCGCATCATAGTGCCAGCTAAAGCAGCCGGGACGCAAGAATTTAAATTCTCCTTGACCGGCGCCAGAGGCATCTTCCCCTTTTTCCGTAAGAACTTTTTGGCTAAACGTCCCTGCGGCACTTGAGGTGTTTTTCAAAAAAGCCTGCAAGTCGTCCATGGCCCCAGCCATGGCAGACAACGAACAACCGGCTAAGAGTAAAGAGACTAAAAATTTACGCACTCAGAGCTCCAATTGATCAGGGCGAGCGTTAATAGTTCGACGACCACTTGAGTCTGCAGCACTCACAATACCTTCGGCCTCTAACTCATCAACGATATTGGCTGCACGCGGATAACCCACACCTAAACGGCGCTGTAAGAACGTCACCGAACACTTATTACTGTCGAGAATAATCTGCACAGCTTTATCAAAAAGTGCATCTCGAGCGCCACCTAGACTACGACGATTTTCTCCGCCTTCGCCTTCCTCATCTTCGTCAGTTACCAACACTTCAGTCACGTACTTAGGCTTTGCCATTTGGCGTAATGCCGACGTAATGCGTTCCAACTCGCCATCGGTCACAAAAGCCCCTTGGACACGTTCCAAAGACTGTAGACTCGGCATCTTGAATAAGAAGTCGCCATTCCCCAAAAGATTTTCTGCTCCCATTTGGTCCAAAATAATGCGACTATCCGACCCCGTTGCCACTTGGAAAGCCGCACGAGACGGAATATTGGTTCTCAAAAGACCGGAGAGCACATCGGCACTCGGGCGTTGCGTTGCCAAAATCAAGTGAATCCCTGCTGCACGCGCTTTTTGAGCCAATCGAATCAAAGAGTCTTCAACACCCTTTTTATCCACCATCAATAAGTCTGCCATTTCGTCAACAACAACGACGATATAAGGCAACTCTTCCAACGGCATGTCCTCTTTCACATCCTTGAGATAGTGAGAGAGCATCGTTGTGCCACTCGCGGCAAGTTCGCGAACCTTTTGGTTATAGGTATCAATGTTTCGAACTTTCAACAAATGCGCCAAATGGTAGCGTCGATCCATTTCTTTGACACACCATTGAAGGCTGTGTTTTGCCAAATTCATTTGATCAACAACCGGGCACAATAAGTGCGGGATATCTTCATACCAAGAAAATTCCACCTTCTTCGGGTCAATCAAAATCAAACGTAATTTCGAGGGTTCAAAACGGTACAACAATGACAAAATCATGCTGTTGACGCCCACGGATTTACCGGAACCCGTAGTACCTGCCACGAGTAAATGCGGCATCTTCGCCAAATCTTGTACAAACGGTTCACCCGTAATGCACTTACCTAAACACAAGGGCAAAGCACCTTTAAAGCGAGCAAAGTCTTGAGAGCCTAAGAGTTCAGAAAGTTTCACAATCTGACGCTTAGGATTCGGCACTTCAAGCCCCATGTAAGGCGTATTCGGAACGGTTTCCAAAACACGTACCGATTGAACACTTAAGACACGCGCCAAGTCGTTTTCCAGATTTTTAATCGCAGAACTTTTAACGCCTTCAGCCGGTTCAATTTCGTAGCGCGTCACCACCGGACCCGGATTGGCCGCTCTCACCGTCACTTTGACACCGTAACTTGCGAGCTTACTTTCAATCAAGTTACTCATGATGCTAAGCGAAGTCTTATCAATCGAAGGCTGGGAATTCACAGCCGGATCAAAAAGTCGCAAGTCCGGTCGAATGGGCGTAACAGAATTCTCAAAAAGACTTTCTTGTTGTGATTGCAAAGCAATCGTACTTTGTTCAACTTTGGCTTGAGGCTTAATATCAATCGCAAGACCGGGTTGATCATCCTCTTTCTCTTCAACCTTGTCTTCTTTCTTAAAAAACGGCAACGAAGACGTTATAACTTCTTTCTTTTTTTCCGGTTCATTGAAATCAGCCTTAACGATCTCTTCTCGACGATTATCTCGCTTGTAGAGGCGCTCGACGCGCGCTCCCAACCCCTCAAAAACATTGAGCCAAGAAAAATCAAAGAAAATCGCCATGCCCCAAGCACCCAAAACAAGCATGATCAAAGTAACGCCAATCGCTCCCATGTAAGGAACGACAGCTGTCGTCAAGGCTTGACCTAAAATGCCGCCGGCTTCGCCTGGCAATCGTTCTGCATAAGGGTACAAACGTAGCGCTTCCAACGTTGTGCTTGCGCACAACAGTAAGATCAAGCCAGTTAAGTGGTAGATGCGACCAAAGGGCGTTTTAACATAATGACTGGAAGCGTAACGCCATGCCACCATAGCGCCGACCCCAATGAGCCAATACGCACTCCAACCAAAAACAAACAATGAAATGTCTGAAAGATAAGCCCCAAAACCGCCTACAAAATTTTTCGCATTAGCCAAGGGGGCCGCATGAGTGAAAGACGGATCGGCCGGAGAGTATGAAACGAGTGACAACACATACAAAACGGTGAAAACGGCAAAAAACACCCCCATAAAAGGCGCAAGGTGAATCTTTGCCTTTTCTTTAGGCGCCTTCGGTGCCTGCAAATACGCATTACTCTTAAGAACCAGTTCATTTCCAGGTGTCGCCAACTGACTATCATTGACGGAACGCTTGCGTTTGGCAGGTGCTTTTAGCAGGTTTTTTGAGGCTTTTTCTTTGTTGAGGGCCGGTTTTTTCATTCAAAAAATCAATTCTTACATTCAATTTCTAGAAACATTAATTGTACTTTTTTGCGTCGCTAATAGGGCTTGTAAACACCCATTTTTGCAAGCATTTTTCAGCTCGTTACCTTTTTTATATTTTTGGTCAATGGTTCTTGATTAATTTCTTTCGCTTTGAAGCTAAAATGCAAGAGTTAATTAATGAGAGAAACAAAGGATTTTTTATGTCCACTACGAAACATGCCAAAGTGATTGTCTTAGGTTCTGGGCCTGCAGGTTATACCGCCGCTCTTTATGCTGCGCGAGCCAATTTAGAACCGCTCTTGATCACCGGAATGGAGCAAGGCGGCCAATTGATGACGACCACCGAAATTGATAACTGGCCTGCTGATGTCAATGGCGTACAAGGGCCTGAACTTATGCAACGATTCCTTGATCACGCTAGCCGTTTCGGCACCCAAATTGAATTTGATATGGTGACCGAAGCTCACTTAAAGGAAAAACCGATTCGCTTGGTCTCCGACCTTGGCAATACCTACACGTGCGATGCCCTCATCATTGCAACAGGCGCCTCTGCTAAGTATTTAGGGCTTGAGTCTGAACAACATTACAAGGGACGAGGCGTCTCAGCGTGTGCAACGTGTGATGGCTTTTTCTACCGTAAAAAGGTGGTGGCTGTGGTTGGTGGCGGCAACGCTGCTTTGGAAGAAGCGCTTTACTTATCCAATATTGCCAGCAAGGTTCATCTCGTTCACCGCCGTGATCGATTCAAGGCCGAACCGATTATGGTCAAAAAATTAATGGCTGCCGTCGAGGAAGGTCGTATTGAATTGCACCTTTTCCGCGAAGTCAAAGAAGTCTTGGGCGATGAAAAAGGCGTGACGGGCCTTACTCTCAAGGCTACTGACGGCGCAGCTGATGAAACGTTAACGCTTGACGGCGTCTTCATTGCGATCGGCCACTCGCCCAACACCAAGATTTTTGCAGATCAATTAGAGCTTGATCACGGTTACATCGTTACGCAAGGCACTCGCTCTCACACGGCAACGGCAACCAACATTGAAGGCGTCTTTGCTGCCGGCGACTGCCAAGACCAAACCTACCGTCAAGCCATCACGTCTGCTGCCACGGGTTGCATGGCCGCGCTTGACGCACAACGCTATTTAGAAAGCGAAGAGTAAAAATGAGAAGTAAAGGTTTTGAGGCATTAAAGGGCATTAAAGCCCGTGCCTTTGAAGAAACAAAGGCACGCGAAGAGTCGGCTGAAGAAGCCGCCGCTCGTCGCAAGCAAGAAAAGATCAACAAAGAAGAATTTGATGCCGAAATGCATCGTCTTGGCATGATTAA
>CABSHY010000001.1 GCA_902477615.1 uncultured Sutterella sp. | reverse complement strand
GGCCCCATGGCTCACCCGATTCGCCCCGAGTCCTACGAAGAAATCAATAATTTCTATACGACCACCGTTTATGAAAAGGGTGCCGAAGTTATCCGTATGTTGCAAACTCTTTTGGGTAAAGAGGGCTTTAAGCGTGGCTTTGATTTGTACATCAAAGAAAATGATGGGAATGCAGTCACCTGCGACGACTTCTTAGCCGCAATGGGCAAGGCCAACTTAAAGGACTTGACGCAATTTAAGCGTTGGTACACGCAAGCCGGTACCCCGCACGTCAAGGTCGAGACGCAATGGAATCGCAACAGCGCCACCTACACGGTAAAACTGACGCAATCTTGTCCGGCAACGCCCGGCCAAGCGCATAAGGAACCCTTCCATATCCCCTTTGGTTTTGCGCTTTTGAGCCCCAAGGGCAACCCCATTCCTTTGCAGTTGCAAGCCGAAACGAGTCCCAAGGGTAACGCCCGCATTTTGGAATTGACCGAAACGGAATTTACTTGGACCTTTGTCGGCATTAAAGAAAAACCGGTTCCGTCTTTGGCCCGTAATTTCTCGGCACCGATCGTTGTGGACTATGACTACACGAACGAAGAATTGTTCTTTTTAAGTCGCTTCGATAACGATGCCTTTAACCGTTGTGAAGCCATGGAAGCGTTGTCGCTTCGTTGCATCAACGAAATGGTGATGGATTATGAACGCGGCACGCGCATGGTGATTAATCCCCATTTCAAAAATGCTTTTGAAGCAATGTTAACCGACAAGCAAGCTTCGGCTGCGTTTAAGGCGATTGCGTTGACGTTACCGAGCGAGCGTCGTGTGGCTGAGTCTCAACCCTTGATTAATCCTTTAGCGATTCGTGCCGCTACGCGTGCGTTACGTGACCAATTGGGTCGCCTTTTCTCACACGTCATCATGCGCGTCTTTGATGAAAATTTACCGAGCTCGACCTATTCACCCAATCCGACCGATTCGGGTCGTCGTGCGCTTCGTGCCATCTGCTTTGAATTGCTTTTAGCCGGTGGCAACGCCAAGTCGCTTTTGCGTGCCCGTCAGTCGTTTGAAACGAGTTCGAATTTGACCGAGCGCTTGGATGCCTTGCGCATTATTGTCAATAGCGCTTCGCCCACCAAGTACGCATTGCTTGAAGCCGCTGAGGCAGAATGGCGTGATGAACCGCTTTTGATCAACAAGTGGTTTACGGTTCAGGCCACGGCCACCATCCCCATGGACGAATGCTCCATTAAGGATGTTGTGCAAAATCTTATTGAACGTTATCCGGGCTACAACACGAATAACCCCAATAACGTCTATTCGTTGGTTTTAGCCTTCTGTCAAAACAATTTGGCAGAGTTCCACCGCCCTGACAACGAAGGCTATAAACTTTGGGCAAGTGAAGTTTTGAAACTTGACCGCATTAACCCGGCCATTGCTGCTCGTTTGGCTCGCTGCCTTGATGGCTGGCGTCGCTACACGCCCGAATGTGCCCGCTTAATGTTTGGTGCATTAAACTACGTTTATTCTCAACCGAATTTATCGAATAATCTTAAGGAAGTCGTGGGTAAGGCGCTTAACAACGCCTCTCACTAACACCACGAAAAGGAAAGACAAACCATGGCAAAAACTTTAGCCTTGTATTTACAAGAAATGCAAAATGAACACGGTGTGGATCCTAAGCTCACGGGGCTTATCGCTCACATCGCCGAAACGTGTAAAGACATCAGCTTTAAGGTAAGTTTAGGTGCATTGGCAGGCGTTTTAGGTTCCGCTGGCAGTGAAAATGTCCAAGGCGAAACGCAAAAGAAATTGGACATTATTGCCAATGACATCATGAGCCAAGCCTGCATGGAAAGCGGTTTTGTGAGCGCGGTGGCCAGTGAAGAAATGGATAACGCTCTTCAAGTGCCGGAAAACTGCGACATCGGCCCCTACTTGGTTTTGTTTGATCCGTTGGATGGCTCTAGCAACATCGACATCAATGTCTCCATCGGCACGATTTTCTCGATTTTGCCCGCCGGCACCCCGCACCGTGACGTCAAGGACGAAGAATTCTTGCAACCGGGTACGCAACAAAAGGCGGCCGGTTACGTGATCTACGGCCCGCAAACGCAATTGGTGATGACGTTGGGCTTTGGTACGACGGTCTTTACGTTGGATTCTGCGAAGAACGAATACTTCCAAACCATTGAAAAGGTGACGTTGGCCCCGCAAACAGCTGAATTTGCTATCAACTGCTCCAATATGCGTCACTGGGAAGCCCCGGTTCAACGCTACGTTTCTGAAATGTTGGCAGGCGTCACGGGTCCTCGCGGTAAGAACTTCAACATGCGTTGGATTGCCGCCATGGTCGCTGAAGTGCACCGCATCTTAAATCGAGGCGGTATCTTCATGTACCCGCGTGATAACCGTGATCCGAAAAAGGCCGGCAAGTTGCGCTTAATGTACGAAGCCAATCCGATGAGTTGGTTGATTGAAGAGGCCGGTGGCCGTGCCACCAATGGCTATGAACGCATTCGTGAAATCACGCCAACGGGCTTACACCAACGTGTGGCCGTGTTCTTAGGCTCTCAAGAAGAAGTTGACTTGGTCACCTCTTATCACGCTAAATAGTTATGGAATGGCTTGAGCTGATCGCCGATTGGATTTTAATTCCATTGATCATTGTCTACGGCTTTACCAGTTGGGCAAAGGACAATCCGAATAAAAGTATTTTCGGAAGCCTTGGCCAAGATAAATCCGCCCCTAAACGAGACAAGGCTGATCAGCCAACCGATTCTGATGACAAATAATGCAAAACGCAACCGTTTGAGTTGCGTTTTGCGTCAATAGACTTTAACTATTGAGGGTGCTTACAAGTCCAATTGTGATTTGAAAATGGGCCCTCTATACTGAGTCGCAATCAAAACGATTGCAATCGTAGGACTGTAGGGAGAATTTATGTCCATTCATCAATCACTCGATGTACGCGTTGCCGTTAACGAGGACAATCCCGCTCTTAAGCGCGATGAAGCCTTATGCGTTAACTGCGCAATGTGCCGTCAAGTCTGCGAAGACTACATTGGAGTGCATGGTCGCTATGATCTTGAAAAGACGGGCGATCGTGCCATCTGCATTCACTGCGGTCAATGCATTAACGTCTGCCCCACGGGAAGCCTTTCGAGCCCGCTTGAATACCCCGATGTTCAAAAAGCGATCAACGACCCCGACACCATTGTCGTGATGTCCACGTCACCGGCTGTTCGTGCTGCCATTGCCGAAGCCTTTGGTTTGCCCGCTGGCAGTTTTGAGCAAGGCAAGATGGTGGGCCTTTTGCGCGCTTTGGGTGCCGATTATGTTTTGGACACGAACTTTGCCGCTGACTTAACCATTATGGAAGAAGCGAGCGAACTCATTGCCCGCTTGCAAGACAAGGATGCTACGTTGCCGCAATTTACAAGCTGTTGCCCCTCTTGGGTGAAGTATTGCGAAACGTTTTATCCGCACATGATCAAACACATCTCTTCGGCTAAGAGCCCCATCGGCATGCAAGGTCCGACCGTTAAGACCTATTTTGCAAAAGCCCAAGGGATTGATGCGAAGAAGATTGTTCACGTTGCCATTACCCCCTGCACGGCCAAGAAGTTTGAAATCCGTCGTGAAGAAATGTGCGCTGCCGGCAAATACTGGGGCGTAGAAGGCATGCGTGACACGGACTTTGTGGTCACCACCCACGAATTGGGCTTATGGGCTCAAGCGCGTGGCATCCAATTTAGTGCGATCGAAGAATCTCAATTTGACCGCTTGATGGGCGAAGGTTCCGGCGCCGGCGTAATTTTCGGCAATACGGGTGGCGTGATGGAAGCCGCCCTTCGTACGGCCTATGAATTTATCACCGGTGAAAAGGCACCGGAAGTGCTCTTTGACTTAAAACCCGTTCGTGGTTTAAAGAACGTCAAGGAAGCAAGCCTTGATGTTGCCGGTACCACGGTGAATGTGGCGGTGATCTACGGTACGGCTGCTGCCGGTCAATTCATTGAATCTTTGAAGACGACGGACAAGCCCTACCATATGGTTGAAGTGATGACCTGCCCCGGCGGTTGCATCAGCGGTGGCGGTCAACCCAAACTCAATTGGGGTCAAGAAGATCAAACGCGTCAATTGCGTATTGACGCTCTTTATAAACGCGATGAAAGCTTGCCTGTTCAAAAGCGCACGAGTCATGAAAATGAAGAAATCAAAGCGCTTTACGAAACGTTCTACGGCAAGCCTTTGTCGGAATTAGCTGAACAAATGTTACACACTCACTACACTGATCGTAGTGGGGATTTAGGAGAAAAAAAGATGAAGTATATCTGTAAGGTCTGCGGTTACGTTCACGAATGTGATGGCGAATTGCCCAAGGACATCATTTGCCCGCTCTGCAAGAAGGGTTATGAAGCCTTTGAACCCGTGGTTGAAAAGTGCGAATGCAACGGCAAGTTGGCCGGCTCCAAGACGGAAAAGAACTTGATGACCTGCTTTGCCGGTGAATCTCAAGCTCGCAACAAGTACACGTACTTCGCAGAAGTGGCCAAGCGTGAAGGCTATGAACAAATCGCTGCCATTTTCTTACAAACCGCTCGCAACGAACAAGAACACGCCCGCTTGTGGTGTGAAGCTTTGGGTTGGATCGGTGACACGTCCAAGAACTTGGGCGCTGCCGCTGACGGCGAAAACTATGAATGGACGGACATGTACGCCACGTTTGCCAAGGAAGCCGAAGAAGAAGGCTTCTTGGACTTGGCTGCTAAGTTCCGCGCTGTCGGTGCCATCGAAAAAGCTCACGAAGAACGCTATCGTAAGCTCTTGAAGAACGTTGAAATGCAACAAGTGTTTGCCAAGGCCGAACAAACGATGTGGGAATGCCGTATTTGCGGTCACCTCGTCATGGGCCCGAAGGCTCCTGAAGCCTGCCCGGTTTGCGGCTACGCTCAAAGCTTCTTTGAAGTGCGTGCTGAGAACTACTAATCCTGAGCTGATTAGTTAAACCAAAGGATGGTTAATCGTGGGAGCGGTTACCATCCTTAAATTTTTGTTTCAGCACTTTCTTTTCGTCCGATTTCGAGTAAAATTACCCATCTCTAGTTTGCGGATGTAGCTCAATGGTAGAGCAGAGGCTTCCCAAGCCTATGACGGGGGTTCGATTCCCCTCATCCGCTCCATGACGATTCTGTATACTCAGCGGACGAATTGTCCGTTTTTTTGTTTCTGCAAAATGTCTGAAAAGAAAATCCTCACTCCTGAAGAAATCGAAGTGCTCAAGAAGCGCCACATTCGCAGCTTTACGTTGCGTCGCGGTCATATCAGTCAAGCTCAAAAGCGTTCCTTAGAAGAACTCTTACCTCGCTTTGCACTCAACTATGAAGAAAAGTTGATTAATCCCGAAGCCATTTTCGGCCGTAAAGCCCCCTTGGTGCTTGAAATCGGTTGTGGCATGGGGGAGACGACGGCTGCTATTGCCCAAGCCCACCCCGAAGTTGATTTTATCGGTTGTGAAGTTTTCTCTGCCGGTGTCGGTGCATTGGCCATTCGCTTAGACGAAATGCAATTAACAAACGTTCGCATCATTCAACACGATGCCGTGGAAGTGGTGAAAAACATGTTGGCCGAAGAAATGCTCGACGGCATTCACATTTACTTCCCCGATCCTTGGCGCAAGGCTCGTCACCACAAGCGCCGCTTGGTCGCTCAACCCTTCATTCATGAGTTGGTCAAACATTTGCGTGTGGGCGGTTACATTCACTGCGCCACGGACTGGGAAAACTACTCCGAGCAAATGTTTGAAGTGTTAAGCCAAGAACCGTTATTAAAGAACATGCATGATGGCTTTTCTCCGGTGATGGCCAACCCCATCACGGAACGTCCGATGACCAAATTCCACGCCCGCGGTGAACGTTTGGGTCATGGTGTTTGGGACTTGGTCTACGAACGCATTTAACGAAGTGAGTTTTCGATGGATCTCATCTATCAAATCAAAGCTTTCATCCTCGGGATTGTTGAGGGTTTGACGGAATTCTTACCGATTTCATCAACCGGTCACTTGATCATTGCGGGCGACCTTCTCAATTTCACGGGCCCCGAAGTCAACACCTTTAATATCGCTATTCAAGCGGGCGCCATTTTTGCCGTTTGTTGGTTCTATCGCCAACGCTTGTGGCAAGTGGCAACGGGACTCTTCACGCAAAAGAAAGAGCAACGCCTGGCTATTAACTTAATCGTCGCGTTTTTACCGGCCGCCATTTTAGGTGTGATTTTTGCCGATCTCATTGAAGAGCTTCTCTTTAATGCCATTTCCGTTGCCGTTGCTTTGGTTTTAGGTGGTTTCATCATCTTTTGGGTAGAAAACGCTCACGCTAAGCGCAACTACTCCCCTCGTGTTCCGAATATGGATGACATGACGGCGAAAGACGCGTTCTTAGTCGGTTGCATGCAATGCATTGCCATGATTCCTGGAACGAGTCGCTCGGGCGCTACCATCATCGGCGGTTTGGTTTTGGGTTTATCTCGAAAGGCTGCAACGGAGTTTTCTTTCTTCCTCGCGATCCCGACGATTTTCGGCGCAACGGTTTATTCGTTGGCGAAAACCTTCTTGCGCGTGTCTGAACAACAAACCTTTGTTTGGACCACGGACATGACCGTTGGTTTTATTGTGGGTTTTGTCGTTTCTTTTGTGAGCGCATTGGTTGTCGTGAAATGGTTGTTGCGTTATGTCTCCAGTAACGACTTTAAGTCCTTCGGTTGGTACCGCATCATCTTTGGCATCATTATTTTGGTGACTTATTACACGGGCCTTGTTGCTTGGTAAAACAAAACCAATTTGTCAAGACTATGATGGGAAAAATTGTTGCAATTAGAGCAATTTTTCCCATTGTTTTTTTCTTAGATTTGAGCCAAAATTAGTCTTGTCCCTATAAGTGATAAGTTGCTTTAAGATTCCTTGTTCCAATGCTTAAACACTTAGGTTACTGGTCTTGGGGCCGGTGGTGCGGAGGCACGTGATGCTTCCCCGAAACCCGCTTCAGAGGTGACCGCTCTTGATTCTTCGGACTCAGGATGCAAGGCAACCCTTATGGGGACTTCTCTTTTTTCAAAGCGTGCTTCATGTCGAAATTCTGGCTGATGAAATCGGAGCCTTCTGAGTGCTCTGTACAAAGCGTTCTGCAAATGCCTCAACACCGTGTTCCTTGGTTTGGCATTCGAAATTACCAAGCAAGAAACTTTATGCGAGACGAGATGCAGGTGGGCGACCGTGTCTTTTTCTACCACTCCTCTTGCAAAGAACCCGGTATCGTTGGTTTAGCTCACGTGGCCACATCTGTTCATCCGGACGAAACGCAATTTGATCCCCAAAATGACTACTACGATCCCAAGTCCACGCGAGATAATCCCCGCTGGGTTTGTGTCGATATCGAAGTCGATCAAGAAGTCTCTTTAATTGGCATCAATGAGCTTCGCCAACACGAAGAACTCAAAGAGATGAAAGTGCTTCAAAAAGGCAATCGTCTCTCCATTACGCCCGTCACCGAAGACGAATACACGTTTATTCTCAATCACCTTGTAAAGGCCATCTAAAATGGAAGTCACTACCCTTATCCTGCTCGCCGCCTTGGGCTGCTGTACCGGCTTTTTAGCCGGTTTATTAGGTATTGGGGGCGGGATGGTATTAACCCCGTTTTTAACCATGATTTTGGCGGGTGGTGTTGTCCCCGATGAGGTCGGGGTTCACGTTGCCATTGCAACGAGTTTGGCGACCATTGTCTTTACCTCGGCTTCGAGCGTACGAGCCCACAATGCGCACGGTGCGGTTCTTTGGAAGGTGGTGATGGCAGGCGCCCCCGGAATTCTTCTCGGTGCTTTGATCGGGGCTCAAATTTCCGGCATGTTGTCTAACTTTGCCATCTCTTTACTCTTTGGCTGCTTCGTGATGTATTCGGCCTTGAGAATGTTTTTCGGTAAGAAAACCGTCAGTACCCGTCAATTGCCCGGTAACTTAGGCTTGATCGCCGCTGGTACGGTTGTGGGTTCCGTATCCTCTTTAGTGGGTGCCGGTGGCGGCTTTATTTCGGTGCCCCTGATGACCTCTTGCAATGTCCCGATTCACAAAGCCGTGGGCACATCTGCTGCGTTGGGTTTCCCGATTGCCTTCGCGGGCACCATCGGTTACATCATCAGCGGTTGGAACGTTCCCGGTATGCCGGAATATTCCTTGGGCTTTTTGTATTTACCTGCCCTTTTCTCCGTTGCGGCTTGTAGTGTTTTAACGGCCCCGTTGGGTGCAAAGATGGCGCACGGCATGGACACGAAACCCTTAAAACGCATTTTCGCGAGTTTGTTGTTTGTCTTGTCTGCTTACATGCTCTTTAGAGCAGCAATGGCACTCTAGCCCATAACCGTTTGATTTTTAAGAGCTCAACAAAAATATTAAAAATATTTATAAAAAAGACTTGCAATCTTTAAAAAACATCTGCATAATTCCACTTCTCCGATGCACGGAGATACTAAATGGAAAGCCGGTTTAGCTCAGTTGGTAGAGCAGCTCATTCGTAATGAGAAGGTCGGGAGTTCAAGTCTTCTAACCGGCACCATACTTCAAGACTCGTTCAGTTGAACGAGTTTTTTTGTTTTCAGACTTTGTCGTTTATAGAAACAGCCGTAAAACCTCTGGTTAATTCGAGGGTAATTCACACACCCGGTAAACCAGGACCCTTAGTTACCGAGCAACAATCTTTTCATATTTATAACTTTTAGAGACTGGTTCGGGATCAAAGGTGGAAAATCGATAGATCCTTCACCCTCCCCATTCCGCATTTTGTCACTAGACAAGTAAGGTAGCTACGCGAAAAAAATCGCCTACTCAAACGATTTTTGAATATTATCTGTGTTATCTGCAAAGATCTTGTCAAAAATCTGCTAACATCTGTTAAGTCATATTTGACAGATTAACAGATTTTGCTAACCAACCATTCAAAAAGCCTTGAATGACTAAATCTATGTTCTTTGAGTGCCCATATGAAATTCGAAATACCTGAAAATGCAATGCTTGAATACAAGCAAGGATGGACAGACACTGCAAAAAAGACAATGATTGCCTTTGCTAATGATGCAGGGGGAACATTGCTTTTCGGCATCAAGGATGATGGTGAAGTGATTGGCTGTGATTTTGACGAAATTGATCGCCAAGTGATGAGTTTTGCGCGAAATGGAGTCGAGCCCTCTATGAGTGAACTCGTTAAAACCCACAAACAACTTTACGATGGCAAGGCTGTAGCCCAAATAGTTATCGAAAGTGGAACATCTCGTCCATATAGTTTCCGAGGTAAGACTTTTGTTAATGGTGGTGTGTACATTCGATTAGGGGGACAAACCGTTGCAGCCAATATTGATGAAGTTATAAAAATTATCCAAAGAGGCGATCCGCGCTCATGGGAAAGCCGTCCTTGTAATTTTGATGACCTGACCTTTGAATCAACTGAAGCCATTTTTTCTGATAACAACATCCTTTTTAGCAAATCAACATGGCTTGGACTGGGGTTGGTAGATTCATTTCAACGATTCACAAACCTTGCTCTACTTTTATCTGACCAATGCCCCTACCGTATTGTCATCAATAACTATGCAGATGATGGTAGTGTCGTTAAGACCGAACGTATTCAAGGTTCAATTTTGCAACAAATGAACGTTGTTCAGGATAAGCTTTCTCTTATCAATGTTCCGTTTATTAACAAAGAAACCGGTCAACAAGCACGCTCAGAACAAACACCATGGCCAAAGTTGTCAGTTCGAGAATCTTTGACAAATGCCTTAGCGCACAGAGACTATAGTTCGCCTATGCAAACTTCAATCAATATTCATCCAAATGTAATTTCCTTTGTTACGCCTGGAGGCATTCCTCCAGAACTAACGCTGGAAGAGGCGTTGATTGAAGGAGCAAGTTTTTGCCGAAATGAAAAATTGTCCGAGCTTTTTGTAAGACTGAGATGGATGGAAAAAGCGGGAACAGGTTTTGGGGATATTGTTAGAGGGTACGCGAAGTACGCAGAAAAACCAATATTTCGTCATGTAGGTCGAACGTTTTTAATTGAGCTTCCGAATGTGACCTTAGAAGGTTCAGATCGGAAGTCAAGGATTGTACGCTATGTGCGGGAAAGCGTTGACGGACGTACAAGACAAGAAATTGAAACCTTCTTTAAGGTAAGTCGCCCCACGATTATGAAGGACTTGAATGCGTTAATCATGGAAGGAAAGTTAATGATACAAGGAAATGGACCTTCAAGACGATATTACTCTAATTGACATTTTTCGCCAAGTGACTACTCCCTCGTCTAACAGGGGCTTTACGGAGATTGCTGTAAAGACAATCCGGTGCGTTTTTGGACGCCACCTATTGGCTAAGTCTTAGCTCAGAGTGCCTTTGGGATCTTAAGTATCCTTTTTTGCCTGACAGAACCACGGATTCGTGATAGTCTTTTGCTTTTCCTTATTATTTTGAAGCCTCTCTCACGATGATTGAGATTGAACACTTATCCCAAACGTTTAAAGCACCGGACGGTAAAGACGTCCACGCGATAAAGGATGTCTCCTTGCATATCAATAAAGGAGAAATCTTCGGTATTATCGGTCGCTCCGGTGCTGGCAAATCGACGCTCGTTCGTACGATTAACTTCTTAACGCAACCCACGCAAGGTCGTGTGGTTGTCAATGGTCAATGTCTCAATGACCTTTCTTTAGCCCAATTGCGTCAAATCCGCACGAAAATCGGCATGATATTTCAACACTTTAATTTGTTGAGCTCTCGTACCGTTTTCGACAACATCGCTTTGCCGCTTGAATTGCAAAAAACGCCCAAGGCTGAAATCGAAAAGAAAGTCACTCACCTTATTGACTTGGTGGGTTTAAACGATCATAAAGACAAATACCCGTCTCAATTATCGGGCGGCCAAAAGCAACGTGTGGGCATTGCTCGCGCTTTGGCTAATGACCCGATGGTTTTGCTCTCAGATGAAGCCACGAGCGCCTTGGACCCCGAAACCACGCGTGCAACGCTTGAACTCTTGCAACACATCAACCGCACCTTGGGTGTCACGATTGTGTTGATCACGCACGAAATGGAAGTCGTGAAAGAAATCTGCCATCGCGTGGTGGTGATGGATCAAGGTCAAGTTGTCGAAGCCGGTACCGTTTTAGACGTTTTCCGTCACCCTAAGCACCCTACGACACGCGCCATGTTAGCCGACATCATGATTCACGATATGCCGCAACGCATTATTGATAACGTGAAGACCTTGATTGCCGCAGCCGAAGAAAAGGGCCGCTTTGCCAAACTTTTGCGTTTAACCTTTATTGGCTCAGAAGTGACGCTCCCCGTTCTTTCCATGTTGACGCGCACCTACAATGTGGACTTCAACATTTTGCAGGGCCAAGTCGAAGAGCTCCAAGGTTCTAACTTCGGGATGTTGACCATTTTGGCTGAAAGCCCGGATCAACAAACCTTTGAAGCTGCCACTCAGTTTTTAGCTCAAAATCACGTTGAATATGAAGAGGTGCCGTTATGAGTCCCGAAATTATTGCCCTGTTAGGCGACGGTTTTGTCGAAACGGTCATCATGGTGATCGGTAGCGGTATCTTGGGTAGCGTCATTGGTATTCCTTTGGGCGTCTTACTTCACGTGACCGACAAAGACGGCTTAATGCCTCGTTTGGGCACAAACGCCGTGGTGGGCGTTTTGGTTAACGCCGTGCGATCCACGCCTTTTATCATTTTGTTGGTCGCCATCTACCCGTTAACGCGTTTGCTCGTTGGAACCACGATTGGAACCACAGCCACGCTCGTGCCGTTAGTCATTGGTGTGGCCCCCTTCATTGCCCGCTTGGTAGAAACAAGCTTGCGTGAAGTCGATCGCGGTTTGATTGAAGCCGCTCAATCAATGGGTGCCACCAATATGCAAATCATCAATAAGGTTTTGTTGCCAGAGGCCTTGCCCGGCATTGTTGCCGGTGTCACGATTGCCATTGTGACCTTGGTGGGTTACTCCGCTATGGCAGGCGCCATCGGCGGCGGTGGTTTAGGCGACATCGGTATCCGTTACGGCCACAACCGTTACATGCCTGATGTGATGTGGACCGTGGTGTTGATTTTGATTGTGTTTGTTCAAGTCATCCAAAGTTTCGGTGACTGGTGCGTGCGAAAAGTCTCTAAGCGTAAATCGCACACAACACACAACACACAAAAATTAAAAGAGAAAAATTAAAAGAGGTTAGATTTCAAACCATCTAACCTCTTTTACATTAGCTAAGAAAAACTATTCTGCTTTTTCTGTCTTTTCTTTTTCAGTGATTGTCACAGACTTGCCACCGGCCCAATCCACAAGCTGCGTTAAGCGATCTTCAACTTCACCGACGCTTGCCGAAATCGAATCAATCGTCACGCGAGTGTTGCTTTCTAACTCTTCTTCAATGGCCGTTAACTTCGTCGTTAAGGCTGCGTGTTGCTCACTGCTCTTATCTTGAAGCTTTTTGATTTGTTGATCAATGTCTTTTTTCAAATCATTAAAGCGAGAAAGTTCAGCCTTGGAAGCCCAGTCTTGAGCGTTTTGCAGTTGACGATGAACGCGGCGCAACTCCATGGCAAGTGCGGCTTGTTGGATAAAGCCATAAATCAGGCAAACGAAGATCAAAAGCCCCGGGCCCAATAACAAAATCAAACCCAATGGTGCTTGCGTTTCTGTGTAAAGCAGATTCACCGTCACCGGTGCCATCACACCTTCCCAGTTCACGACGAGGAAGATGGAGCAAAAAATTAACAAAAGGATTAAAAAAACGGTTCGAAGATGCATTTTTAACTCTTACTGTTGAAGATCAATTTCCCTCTAACTTTAACACTCTCGAGGCTTTTTGGTCCCTTTTTTTAAAAATCGCTCACAATTCAGGATAGAAACCGCTAAGATAGTCAAGTTAACCTCTTCAATGGAAGGACATTTAAATGCGTCAAGATTCTCGTTTCCCTAATTTGGACATCATTGACCATCCGCTGATTCAGCACAAACTCTCCATCATGCGTAAAAAGGATACCCCGTCAAAGGATTTCCGCGCCCTATTGCGTGAAATCACGGTTTTGATGGGCTATGAAGTCACGCGTGATCTCCCCTTGACGACGCGCATGATTGAGACGCCTTTGTGCGAATACGATGCGCCGTTCTTGTCGGGTAAAAAGCCCGTGATCGTTCCGGTTTTGCGTGCCGGCCTTGGTATGGCTGACGGCTTTTTGGATTTGATGCCTGGCGCCCGTGTTGGTCACATCGGTATGTACCGTGATGAAAATCATCACCCGGTGGAATATTTGGTGAAGTTGCCCGAAGTGCAAGATCGTACGTTCTTTGTCGTCGATCCGATGATGGCCACGGGTTACTCTGCTGCTCACGCTGTGGATGTACTTAAAAAGCGCAATGTACCGGCCGATCGCATCGTCTTTATTTGCTTATTGTGCGCTCCCGAAGGGATGAAGACCTTCCAAGAATTGCACCCCGATATCAAGGTCTTTACGGCAAGCTTGGACGATCATTTGAACGAAAAAGCCTACATCGTTCCGGGTTTGGGCGATGCCGGCGACCGCTTGTTCGGCACGCTTTGATCATTGTAATTTCTCAAACCGAGAAATTAAGGGTTAACCCTGATGCTTTTACATCATTTGATGAATATTTAAGCAACTATCTAGGGTTAACCCTCATTTTTACTCTTTTGAAGCTTAAAATAATCTGAAAAAAGAGCAAAACTTCTGACATAACGCAAACCTTTTTACATGAAAATGGTGGATCATTCGTATGTCGGAATGGTAATCGTGTCCGTTCGGACATTTTTACTATTTGATAGAGTCTGATTAAATGCTTTGGACCGCGTTTAATTTAGGACATAACTTCTTATAAAGGTAAACTCTCATCATGTCGATGTATACCACTGACTTAGAAAAGTATTCCAACACCCCGACGTCTGAAGAAGTCATCGCCGGTGTGGAATTGGCTAACGCCAAGCGCGCAAGCAAGTGGCCGGCTTACTGTGACGTTGCACAATCCGTCACGGGTCTCTTGTTGGGCTTGTTCTTGTTCTGCCACATGGCTTTCACGAGCTCCATTCAATTGGGCAAAGACGTTTTCTGGAACTTGGTTGCTTTCTCCGGCGGTTATCCGATCTTCGGTGAAGAACAAGCTTGGATGCACGTTGTTTTCGTTGGCGCTATCACGCTCCTCGTTATCATCCACGCCTTGATGGCTTTGCGTCGTTTCCCGACGAGCTATCGCATGTTCCATAACATCAAGGGCCAATATCAATTCATCGCTCACCGCGACACCACGCTTTGGATCGTTCAAATCGTGACCGCTGTGATCTTGACGGGCATGGTTTTCCCGCACGTCACGCCGATGTTGCTTGACCCGCACTCCATTGGACCTAACCTTTCTTCCGTTCACACGTATCACAACGGTTTGGTCTGGACGTTCATCTTCTTGGTTGCTACCGAATTGCACGGCATGATCGGTTTGTACCGCTTGGCCGTCAAGTGGGACGTTTGCGCCGGTAACCGTGAAGCTCTCCGCAAGATCATGTACTGCCTCGTGGTCGCTATGATCGCTTGCGGTTCCTTGACGATGTGGACGTACTACAGCAACGGTAAGGAACTCGTCGACTCTGGCGAACCGATCGTTAAGTACGAACCGGTCAACAACTGGTGGAACTAATAATCCCTAATCGGATTTAAAAGTTACCAAACGCGAGTTCTTCGGAGCTCGCGTTTTTCTTTGTCTATTCGCTTTTTTGCATTAAACTTAACGGGTGCAAAATTTTTAATAAAAAACATCATGAAAAAGATTCTTTTACTTTCTGCCCTTCCGTTATTGTTATTGACTGGATGTGCCGCTACTTCTGTGACCCCACAAGGTCAACAGGTCGTCATCGTTCAGAGCATGCCGCAAGAATATGCAGGTCGTTGCGAATTCGTCGGTGAAGTGGCCGGTTCTCAAGGCAATTGGATTACGGGCAACTGGACGCCCAACAAGAATCTCGCCTTGGGTGCTCGTAATGATTTAAGAAATGAAGCCGCCAAACTTGGCGCCAATGTTGTTTTGATTACGGATTCGTTTAATAGCACCGATGATGACAACTCGTTAGAAAACATCACCAATATCGGTCGCGCTTATCGCTGCCGATAATCTGCTCTTTTTTCTGAGTTAAGGAACGATCATTGTTCCTTTCTGACCGGCCACCATGGCTTCAATCTCATGAAGCGCTCCAATGGTGGCTGTTTTTTTGGTTTTTAAAACGTACTGACAAGCGGCTTTGACTTTAGGGCCCATGGAGCCCGGTGCCCACGTCCCCTTAAGTAATTCTTCTGCACCAATGCGGTCAATGCGCTTTTGATTGGGCTTGCCCCAATCCTCATAAACGCCATCAACATCCGTTGCGATAATCAAGCGCTCGGCCTTTAATTCAATCGCTAATAAGCTTGCCGCAAAATCTTTATCAATCACGGCTTCAATGCCTCTGTACGCCCCGTTTTCAGAGATAACAGGCACGCCTCCGCCACCTGCGGCAATCACATTAAAGCCATTGTCTAAAAGCGTTTTAATCGCGGGTAACTCCAAAATCTTAATCGGTTCGGGACTCGCGATCACACGACGAAAATGTTCACCATCGGGCTTAATCACCCAACCTTTTTCTTTTGCTAACTCGTGAGCTTCATCTTTCGTTAAAACGGGACCAATAAATTTGGACGGCTGATCAAAGGCGGGATCCGTTGCACTGACAAGTGTACGAGTGACAAGATTGACAAAATCTTTTTCGGGTAAAAGATTTTTAAGTTCTTCGACCATCATCACGCCAATCATGGCCTGACTTTGAGCCCCCAAAATATCAAAGGGGTAGGCAGGGACAGCTTTATAGGCATCGTTTTGAAGGGCCAAAAGCCCCACTTGAGGGCCGTTGCCATGACTTAATACGACTTCGTGCGCAGCCATTACGTGGGCAATGGCTGCGCAGGCCGTGCGGACATTGGCTCTTTGATTGGCAGCGCTTAGCAATTCACCTCGTTTTAAGAGCGCGTTGCCACCGACCGTAATCACTAATCTCACAATGCGCTCTCTGCGTCGTCTAGAGGTAAAAAGGCGGACTTATCGTTGCCACAATTCGGACACGTGAAATGCTCGGGCAAATCGTTAAAACTCACCCCAGGGTCAATATCAAACTCTTCACAACCCAATGCTTCATCGTAGACGTACCAACAGACCTTGCATTGCATTTTCTTCGTCTTTTGCGCACGTTCTCGATTTAAGCGATCAAGCATTTCGTCAATGCGTTCCACTTCACTCATGGATTTACTCCCGTGTGTCGCGCTCCATGTCCTCGTTGAGCCACTCAATGATTTCATCGCATTGTGCGATGGAATCGGCCATCTCTTCAGGTGCACTGGGCACTTCAGGCGGAATACGTGTTACCACATAAGAGTCTAACAATTCTTTGCCGGCATTATTCAAAATGGTGTTGCGCCAAATACCTTGGTATTGCGTACTTTGGATATTGGCATTCGCAAAACCGGAGAGTTCAATCGCAACATCACCAACCCCTAACGCCGCTGTCAAATAATCTTTATCAATATCGGATAACGGTTGACGCGTTAGCTCCACCATGTAGGGTGGATCAAAGGAGATTTGATCAAGTTTGACGTTGCCTTGAGCGTGTTCTAACTCCTTTAAAACCGCAGGTGCGACGAACACACCTTCAGGGACAGCCTCAGGCGTCACTAATGGCGCACAGGAAGCTTTTAGGGCATTCAATAAGGGTAAGGGCAGGCATGAGACTTCAAAGCGTTGGACACCCTTTTCTTGCACTCGCCACACACCACTGATTCCGGTTTCAGCCATGCGCACATCGTCTTTACGCAAAACAATACGTGCTTCACCCACGCCTAACGTTGCCAAAATAAAATCCATGTGCTCTGACTCAAACGTATCAAAGTCAATCGTACAAAGATTTTCCGATTGTTGAAGTTCAACACCCGATTTCAGAGCTCTTTTGATTTTCTCAACAAGCTCAATGGTTTCTTTAATCGCGGCCAATTCCGTCTCACGATCCAAATCAACATTGGCCCAACGAATGGAAGTGTGATGCATACTCATAATTATTTCCTTATTCCTCGCAACCACTCGATGCGTCCTTATTAAGAAGCGCAATCGTGCGGGGTGCGGGCTTTTCCTGCAATAAAATTTCCGGAATCAACCGACAATACTCTTCCCACGTTTTTAAACCTTGAACAGCGCCCCAAAATACGTCATCAATAAAGATCGCAACGGATGGCATTGAACGCAAGCCCCAACGTGCCGCAAGACTGCGAGCCACTTTAAAGTCTGCCCAAGCGGTCTCAACGAGAGTGCCTTCAAAAGCTTTTTTTAATTCCGGTGCAATCACCGCAATATCAAGCGTTGTTTTACGGTCATTGGGGTTATCGGCAAAGATCGCAAGCTTTAAACCTTCTTTTGCTAAAAACGCGTCCAGATTTTCCTCATTGAGATGAGAAAAACCTTCGGTCTCAAATAAACGAAGTAAAGCCGGGTGCTTTTGATCGTCAATGTAGTTTGTTTTTACCGTTGCCATGCGTTAATCCTCAAGCGTTTTCTTGCCAACCAGTGACTTTAAGTGTTCGGGCAACTGAGGCTCTTCGTGAATAAGGTCGCCAAAACCACTTTCAATCGTAGCAACGTCACCCTCTCCTCTCATCACCGCATCCACACACTTTAAAGCTTCCGAAATTTGATTGGCTTCTGCCTTATCGATTTTACGCAAGGCAACCGAGCGGAAAACAAGAATGTAGTCACCTTCTTTCACAGCATCCAAAAGGGAGATATCAATCTTTTCTTCGCCCGCATTGCCTTCAACCATGGCCACTTGGCCACCGGCTACTTTCTTAACGGACAGGACTTTCTTGGGAATGGCTATGCACATGATTTATCCTCTGTCTTTAAAAATCGAATATCCCCTACCCGACAAGCGTCTGTCTCTTTCGGGCGTTCGGTTTCATAGGGATCAAGCTCCAAAGAGGAAAAGCCCAAAGGCTCAACGACTTCATCCGCATCGCGCTCATTTAACTCAAAACCCCACGTCTTGAGTTCCTCTCGAGCCAAATCCACCGCTTGGTTTACTTTTGCCTTGACAACCTCAGTTAAACTGCCACCGTAGTCATTGAGCTCTTTCGGTTGAACGCCAATGACAGTCAATGCCTCAGGTTCGTACCCGCCAAAAGCGGCAGTGACCAACACATCATTCATCCCCGTTTGATGAGGTGAAATTTTCGTACTCGACCAAAGCTTAATGTCATCGTCGCGAAGCACACGCAAGGTGCCGGCTTCAGCCTTAAGATCACAACAATCAAAAAGCAAAATGCGACGCGAATCCGTGACGTCATTGATGAGGTAGTTGCCGAGCGTGCCACCGTCCATCACACGAACACCATCGATTGCTTTAAAGCGCTGATGAAACGCTTCGACCGCTCTAACACCAAAGCCTTCGTCGGCCCATAAAATGTTTCCGATTCCTAATACCAACACTTCAGTTGGAAAGTTTTTACTCATTCTTTTTCCTTTATGAAACCCACTGCGTAAAAAACGCCCGCCGATGATGAGAGAGGTCACATCGCGAGCGTTTCAGAAAGTCAGAAAGCAAGTCCGCAATTGTCCTTGCTTTCTTTGTACCCAAATTAATGATGATTTTCTTTAAACATGCGCAGACCCGTGGACATGGAAGAAAGCGTGGTCGCTCCACCCATGACGTCTTCTCTAAAGGACATATAAATGTGCGCAATCGAGAAGAGGATGAACACATACATACAAGCATGGTGCACCGTACGCACGGTCTGTACATCGCCCAGCAACGAGAATACCCAACCGAACCAAATCATCCAATCCGTATCCCACCCCCAAGCTTGGGCGTAGAGGGCTAAACCGGTGATGATGACCACGAAGCTGCCGAGAACAAACATGGAGAACATCGCCAATTGCGCAAGCGGATTGTGGCCGGCGTATTCAGGTGCCGTCTTTTTCAAAAAGAGGTAGTAGAGCACTTGAGACCAAACGCCTTTCCACCACTTCAATGACCACAAGGGCGGAATGAAAATCATGCGAGCGTAGCGATTGCCTACAATAGCCCAATAGAGGCGATAGACAAACAAAGCCGCAAAAATCATCCCGGCCACAAAGTGTGCCAAACGAATGTAGCCAAAGTCATACGTAGCCCAAGTGTTCCCCAAATTAGCTACCAACGGTTCACCAATTAAGAAACCGGTCACGATCATGACAAACATGCACGCTGCCATTGCCCAGTGCCAGACTCGAACAGGAGCCTCCCAGACATAAATCGGTTGCGTGCCTTGCGAGGCGTCAACCTCAAAGGTGACGGGATCAATTTTCATATTGACCTCCTAGCGCACGCGAACGTCACAAAGTTCATGCCCTTCAGGGTCTAACAAGTGCGTGGCACAAGCCAGACACGGGTCGAAACTGTGAATAGTGCGAATAATTTCCAACGGGCGATGGGGATCGGCCATGGGCGTACCGATGAGGCTCGTCTCAAAGGCGCCTTGTTGACCTTCTTCGGAACGCGGTGAGGCATTCCAAGTGGTGGGCACAATGGCTTGCCAGTTGGCAATACGCGTGTCTTTAATCACGCACCAGTGACCCAATGCTCCGCGAGGTGCTTCACAGAAGCCCACCCCACGGCATTCCTTGGGCCAAGTCTTCGGTTCCCAGAATTCCATGTTGGCAGCGACTTCATCGCCTAAGCGAATATTGGCCACCAAGTCGTCAACGTATTGCACCATCTTGTGAGCAACCCATTGGCATTCCAAGGCGCGTGCCGCATGGCGACCCAAGGTTGAATAAACGGCTTCCAAAGGAAGGTTAAGTTCTTTCAACAAATCAAGTGCCGGTTCTTTAAAGTGCTTCACGTCTTTGGCCACTGAAACAATCAAGCGAGCCAAGGGACCGACTTCCATCATGTGGCCCTTCCAGCGCGGGCTCTTGATCCAAGAGTATTTGCCTGCCTCACCCAACCAATCAAACTTGGTGTTCGTGCCGACGGAACCTTCGGACAATTCAAAGGCTTGATCGGTCACACCTTCCCACGGGTGCAAACCCTTTTGACCTTCGGGGTACTTGTACCAGGAGTGATCCACAAATTCTTGAATTTGATTGAGATCGCGTAAATCCACATCATGAACGCGCGTTAAATCACCATCGATAATCGCACCCATGGGCATTTGCAACGATTTTTCAGACCAGTCATTGGCAATTTCCGGGAAGTCACCGTAGCAGAGCACGTTTTTCTTCACCAAACCGCCACCGTACTTAAACCATTCCGGATAAAACGATGCAATGGCCTTAATGTCAGGCAAGTACACATTTTCAACAAAGGCCACGGTTTGCTGTGCGATGTCTCGCATATAGTTCATGGTCACTTCATTGATCATGTTACCCGCAGCACCCGTTTCATGCATATTGATCGGACAGGCAACACCGCCCACCAAATAATTCGGGTGAGGGTTCTTGCCACCCAAAATCGTATGGATTTTGATGATTTCTTTTTGGAAGTCCAACGCTTCCAAGTAGTGCGTCACAGCCAACAAATTGACGGCGGCGGGCAATTTCATTGCCGGGTGCCCCCAGTAACCGTTAGCAAAAATCCCCAATTGACCCGAAGCTACAAATTTCTTCAAACGGTTTTGTACGTCACGGAAGTAGCCCGGGGACGATAACGGATGATGCGGGCTGATTTTCTTCTGAAGTTCAGAGACTTCACGAGGATCTGCAGACAAAGCGCTCACCACATCAACCCAGTCCAAGGCCGAGAGTTGATAAAAGTGAACGATATGGTCGTGCGCATAAAGCGTCGCATTCATCAAGTTACGGATGATGTTGGCATTTTTCGGAATCTTGATGCCGATGGCATCTTCCACGCTTCTGACAGCGGCCAAGGCGTGAATACCCGTGCAAACACCACAGATACGTTCGACAAACGCCCAGGCGTCACGGGGATCACGCCCCTTTAAGATGACTTCCAAGCCGCGCCACATCGTGCCTGTACTTTGAGAGTCGGTAATTACATTATTGTTGCCCAAGACGGCTTGAACACGAAGGTGACCTTCGATGCGCGTTACAGGGTCCACTACAATTCGACGGTCTGCCATTATTCTTCCCTCCCGAGATCTTTATTGGTCTTTTTTGCTCGAGCTTGAGCAACGGCTGAAAGTGCTGCATGGGCAATCGCCGCAGCACCGACAACACCTACTGTTGCGAGACCGACCTTATCGGCGGTCGCTTCAATGCCGCCTAAGCCCGGTGGCAACACAGTGGTTTCATGTTCATAGAATGAACCCTTATCAAAGAAGTTGGGTTCGGAACAACCGATACAGCCGTGACCGGATTGCACCGGCCAAGACAGACCTTCATTCCAACGGATGGTAGAGCAAGCGTTATAGGTGGTCGGACCCTTGCAACCCACTTTATAGAGGCAGTAGCCAAGCTTGGCGCCTTGGTCATCGAATTTTTCAACGAACTGACCGGCATCAAAGTGAGCGCGACGATAGCACTTATCGTGAATGCGTTGACCGTAGAACATCTTCGGGCGACCTAAACGGTCAAGCGGCGGAATACGATCATAGGTAAGGATATAGGTCACCACCGCAGACATCACTTCCGGAATCGGCGGGCAACCCGGTACCAAAACAATGGGTTTATCTTTAATGATTTCTGTAATAGGAACTGCGTTCGTGGGATTGGGTTTGGCTGCCTGTACACAGCCCCAAGCCGCACAAGACCCCCAGCCGATCACGGCCTTGGCGTCTTTAGCGACATGTTGGATTTTTCTCAAGAAGGTTTCACCGCCTGGAATACAGTTCACCCCGTCTTCATTGAGCGGGATATTGCCTTCGACAGCCAAAATGTAGTTGCCCTTGTACTTTGTAATGGTTTCTTCCAAAGCCGCTTCTGCTTGATGGCCGGCTGCCGCCATGATCGTATCGTCGTAATCCAACGAAATCATGGATAAGACCAAGTCTTTGGCCACCGGGTGGTAAGAGCGGATAAAGGATTCAGTACAACAAGTGCATTCCAAGCCGTGTAACCACACTACCGGCATTCTGGGTTTGGTTTCAATCGCATGAGCGATCTCTTGCGCACCGGCCGTTCCAAGCCCAAGGCTTGCGGCGGTCAGCTAACAGTACTGAAGAAAGCTTCTGCGGCTGACGCCTTGACGACGCAGAGCTTGGTATTGTGTTTCGTGCATAGGGGGGTTCTCCTTCGCTCGTTTATACGAAAATTGAACGAGTCTTTATCGGAGCAGCCAATTGCTTCGACTTTTTCATTGTAGCCTTTAAATAGTCTGAACATAACCCCTTCTTCTACCCGCTTTTCTACCACTTAGGTGGCATAAATTCACAATTTGACATTTGGTTGCAAATCATTTGCTGAAATACCCAAATTGCCATGCTCTTATAGCTTATATCTATTGAAATTGCGGTAACCTAAAAAATCATCTTCAGGAAAAGGGAGCTCAACGTGACTACTTCTGACGTTTACGTCTGGCAACGCTCTCCGGAGCGACACTTCGAAGAAGGCTTTCGACAAATTGCCCAAAGCCGCATGCGTGGGCTTCCCATCTGCAACCCGAAGATTCATGTTCGAGCGTTCGGTTTCACACGCTACCATCAACATTGGATCGGTGCCGTTGTCACCCCTTGGTCCATTTTGGTGGTCTTTGCCTGTGGGGATGCCAAGACGTGGCTTGATGTCCCCGTGACCAAAGTGACCGCCCTTCAACTGCCCGCCGGCCCCTTTAGCTTTATGGGTATTGATGACACCGTATTGGGTAGATATTTGGCTTGCAGTCTGATGAGTCCGCTCACAGACATTCCGGATCAAAAAACGGCAGAGGCCATTGCCTCGCAGGCCCTTTCTTTGATGATGTCCAATAAGACCATTGCCATCAAAGAAGAAGCGGGAACACCTTTGACACCTGAAAAAACGCCCTTTGAAAAAACATCCGCCTCAAGAAGGGATTTCTTTGCTAAACCTTGGAAATAAAGAGAATTTAAATGAATAACGCCATCACCCTCAAAATCAACCGTGCCCCTAGTGACTCCCCGGCGATTGAACTCATCAATCACCGCACGCGTGCGATTTCGATGGCGATTGCCGGCAAAACGGCCCCTTTTGCCAAATCGATGCTCCGATCACTTCTTGGGCTTTGCCCCATTGCGCAAAGCACGGCGTTTGATTTTGCTTATAAAGCGGGATTTCTCCCCGGTCGTTTGAACTGCGAAACCTTTAGCTCCGTGAATCACTTCTTTGATGAGCGTCAGATTCGAAATGCACAAATGCTCATCACGGTGGAAGCCATTTTGGAAACGCTCAGGGTCATCTGTTTGGACTTTAATGCCTTTGTTTATCACACCCGGGCGAGTGCTGAAACGCTTAAAACCTTGGGAGCATTAAAAGAGCGCCTCTGGACCTTGTCTTCTAGAGATAATTTTGGCTTGGCCGTTGATGACCTTTTTGATGACACGCGCGCTTTTGCCACGCTTTGGTTTATGCGAGAAACGAAAGCCATTGGCGCTATCACGCAGGCCTATGATCGATTCAATAGCTTGCCCGCCATCTCGGGCGACGCGCTTTTATTACCCAGTGAACTTCAAAAGCCAGAAACCCTTGAGGCACTCATGCAAGCGCTTGTTGCCAACCCCGGTTTTGCTTTGACACCTCAACTGCAAACACCACGAATCACAGGCGCCATTGCAAGACTGCGTGATCGCAGGGAGGTGAGCCTTGCCCGAGAGAGCTTTAACATCAAAAACCTCATTCAGGCACGGCTTTTGGAGTTGCAGCATTTTGTCGCGGGTGAATTGCCCCTTTTTGATGTGCATGCATATCACCATCCCAAGGGTTATGGCCTTTGCTTGGTTGAAACGGCTCGTGGCACCTTGATTCATATGCTCTCGCTCAATAAAGACGAAGTGCAAAATTTGCACATCATCGCGCCCACGGAATGGAGCTTTCAAAATCGTGGCCCCATGATTGAACAGATGAATCACTATGCTCACAAATACATTAACGATGACAACGCCATGGAAAGCGGTTTATCGATGATAGCGACCGCATTTGATGCTTGTACTCGCGTTGACATCGTTCGGGAGAAGTCAAATGCATGAAGTCTCCATCGCCGAAGGCATTGTGAGCGTTGTTGAAAAGACCGCCATGATGCATGACATTCAACGAATTAAAAGCGTGAGAGTGAGTATTGGAGAGCTTGCGGGCGTTGACATTGACAGTCTTCGCTTTGCTTGGCTTTCTGTCACCAAGGACACGGTGGTTGAAAACGCAAAACTTGTCATTGAAAGGCCGGCGGGGGAAGCTTGGTGCATGACGTGCTCGAAAACAGTCCCTCTTCACGCTTACGGCAACCAATGCCCGATCTGTGGTGGCTATCAACTCACCGCCACGGGCGGAACAGAATTAAAAGTGATCGACATCATCGCTAGCGATGATTAATAGGAGAAAATAAATATGTGTACTACTTGCGGCTGCTCTGAAGGCCATCAACACACGCACACCCATGTGGATGAAAACGGTAACGTCATCACCCACACGCACAGTCACCATGACCACGATCACCATCACGATCACGATCACGATCATGATCATCACCATGATCATCACTCGCATGATGCGAGCGTGTCTCACGAACGCGCCATTGCCATTGAAGAAGACATCTTGAGTCGCAACAACGAAGTGGCCAATGGCAATCGTGCCTTTTTCCGTAAAAATCGCATGTTGGCGCTCAATTTTGTCTCAAGCCCGGGCTCCGGCAAAACGGAATTGCTCTGCGCAACGATCCGTGCGGTTAATAATGAATTCCCGATTGCCGTCATTGAAGGTGATCAACAAACGAGTAACGATGCCGATCGCATCCGTGCCACGGGTGCGGCTGCGCATCAAATCAATACGGGCAAGGGCTGTCACTTGGATGCTGATATGGTGCGACACGCCATTGGCCACATGACGCCTGCCGAAGGTTCTACGCTTTTTATCGAAAACGTCGGTAACCTCGTCTGCCCCGCCGAATTTGATTTAGGCGAAGCTCACAAGGTCGTGATTTTGTCGGTGACCGAAGGGGAAGCCAAACCCTTGAAGTACACCGATATGTTTAGAGCCGCCGACATCATGTTGATTAACAAGGTGGACTTATTGCCGTACCTTAATTTTGATATTGAAAAGTGCGAAGAATATGCCCGCCGCGTCAATCCCAAAATCCAAATCCTTCAAGTCTCTGCAACCAAGGGTGATGGTATGGACAATTGGGTGAAGTGGCTTAAAGCTCAGTTGATTCTTGCGGGGCTTTAAAGCTTTGGAAAGTGAGTGAAATCATGCACGAGAGGATTGCGAAATTTTTCCGTATTAACGGTTTGGTTCAAGGCGTAGGCTTCCGACCGACCGTTTATCGTATCGCAATGGATTTGCATCTGACGGGCGAAGTCTTTAACGATGCCCAAGGCGTGGGCGTGGTTTTAGAGGGCGATGCCGATCGCGTTCTTCAATTCCCAGAGAAAATGCGAGCGGAAAAGCCGCCCCTTGCCCGCATTGATTTCATTCACGCCTCCGACATCCCTTGGCGAGGCTATACGTCCTTTAGTATCACCGAAAGTCAAGGCGGTCAGGTTAAAACCGCTATTACGGCTGATGCGGCAACGTGTCAAGCATGTCTAGAAGATATGTTTGACCCCACCAATCGCCGTTATCGCTATGCGTTTACGAATTGCACACACTGTGGCCCGCGCTTTACCATCACGCGTCACTTGCCCTACGATCGTCCTCAAACATCGATGGCCAAATTCCCCATGTGTGAAGATTGCCTCACAGAGTACCACGACCCCTTGGATCGTCGTTTTCATGCGCAACCTAACGCCTGTCCTGAGTGTGGGCCAACACTCACCTTTGTACGCAAGGATCGTCAAGCGATTCAGGGTGACGCCATTGATTTAACGATTGAAGCGATTCGCCAAGGCGAAATCGTGGCTGTCAAAGGTCTGGGGGGCTTCCATCTTGTTTGTGATGCCAAAAATTCCAAGGCCGTTGAACGACTCAAACAAAGAAAGCGTCGTGAAGAAAAAGCGCTGGCTATCATGGTGGCCAACGTTGAAAGTGCCAAACTTTTTACAGAAGTTTCTGACAAAGAAAAAGAGGTTCTCACGAGCGTTGCTCGCCCCATCGTGTTATTGGCAAAAAATGCCGGTATTGAACTCGAAGGCATTGCACCGGGCCTTTCTGACTTGGGCGTGATGCTGCCCTACACACCGGTGCATTGGCTCTTATTTCATACGCTCGCAGGGAAACCTGACGGTGCCCAGTGGACTCACGACCTTGTTCTAAACGAAGCGTTGGTGATGACCTCTGCCAATCCGTCCGGGGAACCCTTAGTAATTGATAATGACGAAGCCTTTGAGCGTCTTGAAAATATCGCTGACGCTTGGCTTATTCATAATCGAGACATCGTTACGCGTTGCGATGATTCGGTCGTTCGAGTCATCAATGACACACCCGTCTTTTTGCGTCGCTCTCGTGGCTATGCGCCCGAAGCCATCAAATTTGCAGACACAATTGAAAGCGCTTTGGCAACCGGTGCTTACTTAAAAAATACCGTGGCCGTGAGCCGCGACCAAGACGTTTTTTTGTCTCAACACATCGGTGACTTAGATCACTTGAAAACCATTGATGCGCATCGCGAGGCGCTCACTCACTTAGAGAGTATTTTTGAAATCACACCAAGCCTTGTCGCCAGTGACACACACCCTGATTTTGCAAGCACGCACTTAGCCGTTGACTACGCCCAAAAGCACCATCTTTCTTGGTACCCCATTCAACATCATGCGGCGCACATTGGCGTAGTGATGGCAGAACTCGAACGCAAAACCCCTACCTTAGGTCTAGCGTTAGACGGTGTTGGCCTCGGGCCCCATCGTGAAGCTTGGGGGTCAGAACTTCTCTTAGTCGACGCCACAGGCTACCAACGGCTGGGGCATTTACTTGAACTTCCCATGCCGGGAGGCGCTGACAAAGTAGCCCGAGAACCGCAACGCATGGCCGCCTCCGTTTTAACCCTTTTGGGACTGGAAAACGAAATCCCCAAACGTTTCCCTCAATTAATGTTTGCCGATCATTTTGGTGAACTCGTTAAAAACGCAGCACTCAGTCCCACGACTGATGCCATGGGGCGTTGGTTTGATGCCGTCAGTGCCCTTCTTGGGTTATGTGATGTTCAGCATGATGAAGCCCGTGCGGCCATGCTTTTAGAGTCTTTAGCCACGCAAAGAAAAGGCGTTGCACGAACAGAACTTATGCCGATTGAAAAGGGCATCATTAACCCGCTACCCTTTATGAAAGCCATGCTCGAGCGTGATGACGATCGTGCACAATGGGCGGCAGACTTCCACGCAACCGTGGCTCTCGCATTGGCGACTTTGGTCAAAAACGTATGCGATGAAATCGACTATCAAGAGGAAATCGCTTTAACAGGTGG
This sequence comes from uncultured Sutterella sp., assembly GCA_902477615.1. GTDB lineage: Bacteria > Pseudomonadota > Gammaproteobacteria > Burkholderiales > Burkholderiaceae_F > Aphodousia. The sequence continues at coordinate 4,638 of CABSHY010000001.1, read as the reverse complement.
TTGCATGGCCAATCGCCTTTTAACGAGAGCGCTCATGGATGAGTTGCAACACTTGGGGCTTACGGGCTATTTTCCAAAGAAAGTCCCGGCGGGCGATGGAGGACTGGCCTTGGGGCAGTTGTGGCTTGCCACATTAGCTAAAGAAAACGGTGTCAACGATTTTAGTTATCGCAGTGACGCCAATGAAAGGAAATCATCATTATGTGTTTAGCCGTTCCTGCAAAAATTTTGAAAGTTCAAGCCGAAGACATTGCCCTTTGTGACTTTAACGGCGTGGAAAAAGAAGTCAATGTGGCCTTAATCGATAATCCGACACCGGGCGACTGGGTCATTGTGCACGTGGGCTTTGCGCTTAACCGCATTGATGAAAAAGAAGCCCAAACAACGCTTGAGATGCTAAGCACGCTTCAAACGCCCAACGTTGCTTAGAGGATATGTTATGCAATACGTCAGTGAATACCGTGATCAGGAAAAAGCGCAAAAGATTTGTGACGCGATCCGAAAAGAGGCCCTCCCCGATCGTCAGTACCGTTTTATGGAATTTTGCGGAGGCCACACGCACGTTCTATCGCGCTGGGGTTTGAGCCAGTTGTTGCCTGCCAACGTTCGCATGATCCATGGCCCCGGCTGCCCGGTGTGCGTTTTGCCGATTGGTCGTATTGAAATGGCCGTTGAGTTGGCACTTAAACACCACGTGATTTTATGTACCTACGCCGATACGCTTCGCATTCCTGCCGCCAAAGGCCAATCATTATTTAATTGTCGCGCCAATGGCGGTGATGTTCGCATGGTTTATTCCCCCATGGATGCCATCACCATTGCCAAAGACAACCCGAAAAAAGAAGTCGTCTTTTTTGCGATTGGCTTTGAAACCACAACGCCTCCCACGGCGGTAGCCATTAAAACGGCACAAAAACTGGGATTAAAGAACTTTTCGGCACTGGTAAGTCACGTCTTAACACCGGCGGCCATGGAGCATATTCTCAAGACGGCACCGGTAAGAGAAGCTGCCCCTAAACTGCACGGACTCGTGGGCCCCGCTCACGTCTCCACCGTCATCGGTTCCAAACCCTATGAAACCTTCGCGTCCGACTGGGCAATGCCCGTGGTCATCGCAGGCTTTGAACCCTTAGATATGCTGATGGCGATCCTCATGCTCATTCGCCAAAATAACGAGGGGCGTCATGAGGTGGAAAACGAATTTATTCGTGCTGTAACGCCCGAGGGCAATCAAGTGGCGATTCGTTTGATGGATGAAGTCTTTGAACGGCGAGAATCGTTTGAGTGGCGTGGTTTGGGAGCAGTTCCCGACTCGGCTTTAAAACTCAAAGATGAATTTTCTGCGTTTGATGCCGAAAAGCGTTTCAACTTAATTGAGCCGCACATTGAAGACAATCGTGCTTGTGCTTGCGGTGAGATTCTCAGGGGTGAGAAAGAACCCAAAGATTGCAAACTCTTTGGCAAAGTCTGCACGCCGGCTCGTCCCATGGGCGCCTGCATGGTCAGTTCCGAAGGCGCTTGCGCTGCCTATTGGCGTTATGCCCCTAAAAATCAGTAAAGGATTAGACAATCATGAGCACACAACCGAAGTATTTAAAAGCACTCAATGTCAAAACAGAAAAAGTCGAAATGACGCATGGTGCCGGGGGCCTAGCCACCGCTCAACTCATTGACGAAGTTTTTGCAAAACACTTCACCAATGATTGGCTCGATGAAGGGCATGACGGCGCAACGCTTCCCGCACTTCAATCTCCCGTTGTCGTCTCTTGTGATGCTCACGTGGTCTCGCCCCTCTTTTTCCCCGGAGGCGACATTGGGAAATTGGCAATCGCAGGAACCGTCAATGACGTAGCCATGTGTGGTGCCAAACCTTTGTACATTGCCGCTTGCTTTATTCTTGAAGAAGGCTTCCCGTTGCAAGAGCTTGAAAGCATTGTTTCCTCCATGGCACAAACCGCAAAAGAAGCCAACGTCGCGATTGTGACGGGCGATACCAAGGTTGTTGAGAAGGGTCATGGTGATGGCATTTACATCACAACCACGGGGATTGGAGAGAAAATCACTCCCTATGCCATTTCCGGTAAGAATGCTCGAGCGGGCGATGCGGTGATTATCTCCGGCTCCATGGGCGATCACGGCACAACCATTCTTTCTAAACGTGAAAACATGACTTTCCTCACCGATTTAGAAAGTGATACGGCGCCACTTGCTCAGATGATTGAAAGCGTTTTAACGGTCGTGCCTGACGTTCATGTGCTTCGAGATCCGACACGAGGCGGGCTTGCAGCAACGCTCAATGAAATTGCGCACCAAAGTGACGTGGGCATTCTCTTAGAAGAAGACAAAATCCCCGTGAAAAATGAAGTGGCTGCGGCTTGTGAATTCTTAGGCCTTGATCCCTTATTTGTTGCCAATGAAGGAAAGGTCATTGTGATTTGTGAGGTTGACAAAGCGCAAACCGTTTTAGAGGTGCTTCAAAGTCATCCCTATGGGAAAGAAGCCTCCATCATCGGCACAGTCACTAAAGAAAATGCCTCAACGGTTCAAATGCGAACGTTGATGGGTGGATTGCGATCGGTGGATTGGTTAAACGGTGAACAATTGCCGAGAATTTGCTAAGTTGCCCACTAGGGAATATAGGGCAAAAAGCTATTGTTTGGTAACCAAACTCAAATCAATCGGCTCCTCGGTTTCCTTGTCAATATTTTCTGGAGATACTACCGTGATAGGAACATTGGGATAGGATCGCTTAAAAGCTTTAACTGAGGTCGTATTGATTTTATTGCCAAGTTTGCATTCAAATGCAGCGACTTTCCCATCAACAACTTCGATGAAATCCATCTCGTGCTGTTGGTGTGTGCGCCAAAAATAGAGTTCACCTCCATCTCGACGGAAAGCGTGACGTTTCAATCTCTCGGTAAAGAACATATTTTCCCAAAGAGCCCCCTTATCAGCTCTTGCAGGAAGTGGAGTAAAGTCACGCAGAATGGCATTGCGAATCCCGTTATCGTAAAAATAAATTTTCTTACTAAGTTTGAGTTCTGAAATATGGTTGCGTGTCCAAGACGATACCACTTTCACAATAAAACAAGCCTCAAGCAAATCTACATAGCGTTCAATTGTTTTATTTTGAATACCAAGCTCACTAGCCACGGAACCATAGCGAATCTCCGACCCTACATTAGCAGCAAGATACTTCACTAATTTAGTCAATTCCGTTGGTTTCCGAACTTCCGCCAATCTAAAAAGATCCTTATAAAGAACAGCGTCCGAGAAATCCAATAAATACTCTTTAGCTCTTTCTGGTTCATTAATAACCGCAGGACAACATCCAAAAATCATGCGATCTTGAATTTGACGCTTCACTTCTATCCAACTCGTATGTTTGGCTAGTTCTTCCAAAGAAAATGGCCAAAGATTGTAGGAGTTGAAACGACCTGCTGCAGATTCTTTAATCTGACTTGCTAAGTCAAGAGAACTCGAACCAGTAACATAAATACGAGCATCCGACTCATTGCTATCAACCATTCGCTTAATGACTCGCCCAATTTCTGGAATGAATTGAGCTTCATCAATAATGACATTGGGAAATTGTTTTGTAAGGTTCAAATAAGCTTTCGGATCCGACAAAATCTGCAAATCATCCTCGTCCTCCCCTGTTAATTTAATGGATCTCTGATTATTAACAATTTCAGAAAGCAATGTTGTTTTCCCCACTTGACGAGGGCCAAGCAACAGCTCTGCACGAACACTTTTAGTGCCACGCTTGATGGGTTCTTCTAATTCACGAGAGATATAGGGAAATTTCGACATTTTAGGATTACAGATCTAGAAATTGGATTTTCTTTATTATAATCCCAAAATTTAAAGAAATTTTAGGATTGTAATCCCAAAATTTTAAAGTTTTACCAACTTTAAAACTTCACGCCGTGCTCTTGAGCCCAAAGTGCAGCTTGAGTACGACTTGTGAAAGCCATCTTCTTTAAAAGATGTTTGACATGGACTTTCACGGTACCCAACGTGATGTTGTGGTACTGTGCAATTTCTTGGTTTTTCATACCGGCAGCTAAACACTTCAAAATGTCGCGTTCACGATTGGTTAATCGAGAAATGTTGCGACCGACTTCTGCCGTATCGTCTCGGAATGCGCGTGTAAGCGCTGCCATCAAGCGGTTACTCACCACAATCTGGCCGCTAGCCACACGACGAATTTGACTCTTTAATTCTGCCACTTCGATGAGCTTGGAAATATAACCTTCTGCTTGCAGATGCACCGAACTCATCAGCTCTTCACTGTCATCGCGATCGGTCATCATGATGACGCGCGGCGGACGACTAAACCCTTTCACATAGCGCGTAATCTCCGTGGCGGCATCTTTTTTCATATGCATGTCCACGATGACCACTTGAGGATTTAAGCGCTCAATATAAAAAAGACCCAAATGCTTATCACCGGTTTCTGCGATATTGCCGAACATTTCATCTTCGTGAATAAGGCGAGCAAGCGACTCTCTAAAAAGCGGAGAGGCGTCAACGATAACCACATTGATCTTATCGGCGTCATAGACGTCGTCAAAATCATCGGTTTCTTGAGAGAGTTTTCGAAGGTCTAGCATGAGGCGTAAAAATTTAAAAAAG